>DATCBF010000049.1:0-4665 GCA_036512025.1 Solirubrobacterales bacterium | reverse complement strand
CCAATGCCTGCGTCATCGCCGCGGCCAACCCGGCCGACGGAGGGGTGCGGGCGCTGGCGATCTCCAGCACCGCCCGCAACCCGCTGAAGATCGGCGAGCTGGCCGGCCACATCAAGGCTCACTTCCGCCGTGAGCCCTTTCACCGCGGCAGCGGCGCCCCGATCAAGATCGGCGACCTCAAGTTCGTCGACCGCAAGATCGCGATCAGCAGCACGGCGCGCCGGGAGCGCCTGGCGAAGCTGGCGGCCAGGGCAGCGGTCGGGCCGATATCGGCGGGGGCGAAGAGGAAGCTTCGAAGGAACGCCGCCCTTGCGGGCCAGATGACCCGCATGGTCAAGATCTACGCTCCCTACACGGAGCTCGACTGCGTTTTCGACGACGCCAACGCGTGCGCGCTGGCAGCGAGCCTGACCGAGGCCGACCGGGCGGAGCTGCCGTTCGACACGGCGGCGATCGATTGGACGCAGTACCTGGAGGGAGTCCATCTGCCCGAGGTTCACCGGATGGCGAAACGCTGAGCTAGATGTGTTTCTTCAGTGTGATTGCTTTGGTTTGACTGGCGGCTATGCCGCCCGTGGGGGTGAAGGTGATGGTGATCTTGACCTTCGCTTTGCCACTGGCCGAGAGCTTGTGCTTGGTCTTGCCCTTGGGGGTGACCGATAGCGTGCTGCTGCCGGCCGCGTGCGCGTTGGCGTTGGTTGTCTTGAGACCCTTGCCGGTGAGCGTCAGCGCTCCAGGGCCCGGCACGGCAACCGAGAGCTTTGCGTTGCCCTTCTTCTTATTGAGCTTCAGCTTGCCGAGCGTGAAGGCGTTGGCGATGACTGCGTGCGAGATGCTCGCCTGTGAGCTGGAACCGGCCTGGTTTTCTGCGGTGACCTGGCAGCCGTAGCTGCCGGCGACGCTTGCCGTGAACGAACTCGACGTTGCGCCGACAACCGGCTGGCCGTTGTCGGTCCACTGATAGGAGAAGCTCCGTGGGGCGCGGTAGAGAGAGGAGCCAAGCAGGTCGGTCGCCCAGCTTCCCTGGGAACAGGAAAGGATCGAGCCGGGGGTGTTGCTGCCGGACACGGTCGGTGCTGCCGTCCCGACCGGAGTTTTGAGTAAGACGGGGAAGACCGCAAAGTTGCTCGTTGCGCCCGTGATGGCCAGGTCGCCGCCACCGCTGCCGCTGAGGCTGGCGAAGGAGATCGCATTCGAGCTGCCGACATTCGCCCAGTAGATCCTCCCGGTCGCTGGATCGATCGCCACCCCCTGCGGCTGAGAGATCGTCGCACCGCTCGTCGAGAGGCCGCCTCCCCCGCCGCTGCCGTCCAGGTTTGCGAAGGCGATCGAGTCGTTGCCGAAGTTCGCCCAGTAGATCCTCCCGGTTGCTGGATCGATCGCCACGCCGACCGGCAGGTTCAGGGCCGCGCCAGTCGTGTTGAGGTTACCGTCGCCGCCGCCGTTCAAATTGGCAAAGGAGATCGAGTTGCCGGTGGAGTTCGCCCAGTAGATCTTGCCCAAAGCGGGGTCGATCGCCACCCCGGAGGGACCTTCAACCGTTGCTCCAGTCGTGTTGAGGTCACCGCCGCCGCTGCCGTCCAGATTGGCGAAAGAAATCTTCGTTGTTGCCTCGTTCGCCCAGTAGACCTTGCCGGTGGCGATGTCGATCGCCTCTCCCTTCGGAAGCGTCGTCGTCGCGCCGGTGGTGTTTAGGGTCCCACCATTGCCGCTGCCGTCCAGATTGGCGAAGGAGATATTTCCGCCTGCCTCGTTGGCCCAAAAGACTCGGTCTGAGCCCTGCGCGGCAGCAGATAGCACTAGGCAAATGACACATGCCGCAGTAGTAGCGGCCGCTGCCCGAAGCGTTCGTTGCGCTCGATGCCCTTTCACGTTCCCTACAGACTAGTTGCTGGAGCTGATCTCGCCTGACCGGCAGGGGCGTGACCCGAAGGGTCGAAGCAGCCCGCATGGATCGCAAGCTGAAAGTCGGCGACACGCTCAGCGAGGTCTTCTCCACCTACGGCGCCGAGGCGGGCGTGCTGCTGCCGGTTGCGTTCTGGCTCTTCCTGGTCGTGGCGATCGTCAATGGCGTCATCGGCGGGAACCTGGCTCTGTTCCCGATTGAGCTTGCCGTCAGCACGATCGCCGCGACCCTCTACCAGGGCATGGTCGTGAGCCTGGTCCGCGATGTGCAGGACGGCCGGCGCGACTCCTCGATCGCCGAGCTGATCAACTCGGCGATGCCCGTGCTTCTGCCCCTGATCGGGGCCGGCCTTCTCTCGGGCCTGGGGATCGGCGTCGGCACCGTGCTGCTGATCGTCCCCGGCCTGATCCTGCTGACGATCTGGGCGGTGATCGCGCCGGTCATCGTCGTCGAGCGGGCCGGCGTCTTCGCCTCTTTCGGCCGCTCGCGGGGGCTCGTCCGCGGCAACGGCTGGCCCGTCTTCGGCGTGATCGTCGTCGCTTTCGCGATCGCCATCGTCGGCAGCCTGATCTTCACCGCGATCGCGGCGAGCATTGCCGACGGCATCCTGATCCGCATCGTCTTCACCGCGATCGCCTCGACCGTCACCGCGCCGATCACGGCGCTGGTCGCCGCGGTCCTCTACTTCCGCCTGCGGGCTATCGAGGGAGGCCCGCGGCCTTCCGCCGTCGACCCGCCCGCCACTGTGGCGCCGGATCCTCCGCCTGTTTAGCTCGCAAACGGCCCCGCGCCTGCGATGGACGGTCGATGATTTGGCCCCGACTGGGCGGTGTGCTTCAATCGGATCACCAGAGAAAGGAGGTGGTCCAATTTTGAGTCACATGCTTGAGGGGACTCTGGAGGTGCAGGGCCGCTAGGCGCCGCACTGGTTTCGGCGCCCGGTGGAATCCAACCCGGGCACCGGCGAGCAAAGGAAGACCGGGCGTTGTCCCACCCGGCCGTGGTTTCCGCGTTCGTTTCCATGCACCAGGCAAGGGCCGCCCTCGGGCGGCCCTTGCTCGTTCTGCTCAGAGGCCAAGACCCTCGACACCGTGCTCGTCCCAGCCGAGGTGGTGCGCCAGCTCGTGCCGCAGCGTTCGCTCCACTTGCTTGGCGAGCAGGGCGCGATCGTGGCCGAAGTCGCGATTCAGCGTGTCGCGGTAAATCACGATTCGATCCTCGTACCGTTCCCGCGCCATGCCGTCGCCGAAGTAGTGGCCGTAGGCATGAGCCTCCGCACCGCGATTTGAGACGATCACCGCGACCTTCTCCAGCACCCTCTGGAATTCATCCGGCAGGGCGTCGATCGCATCGACGACAAGCGATTCGAACTCGTCGAGGTCAGGGTCGGCTGGCACTTGCCAAACGTTAGAGATCCGGGCGTCCCGGCCGCTCGAAAACCAGCCGCTGAGAGCTTGACCACGCTCTTGTTCTCGGCCTAAAACCGAGGCCGTCGCTAGCCGCTCAGCTCAGGTGGCAGGGCGCGGGGCCCGTCCGGATACATCTCGACCAGCAGCTCCGGGGTCATCTCCAGCGTGTTGGCGGGTTCCGGTGGCGCTCCGACCACGAGCCATAGCTGGTCGTCGTCGGTGTCGTTGAAGAGCTGGCGGACGGAGCCGGGCTCGATCAGCAGGGAGTCGTGCGGGGTGAGGGTCAGCAGCTCGCCGTCGATTCGCGCCCGGCCGCTTCCCTCCAGCAGCAGGTAGAGCTCCTCCTCCTTGCGATGCCGGTGCTTGGTCGAGGCTTGGCCCGGCTTCAGCCGCCACAGCCGCGCCCCAAGCGATTTCGCCTCGAGCTGCTTGGCGAGGTCGGTGTTGAGGACCGACATCTGATTCGACGGACGCCAGAAGGCGTCGGTGGCGTTGAGGCGGCGGAAGCCCACGGCTCAGCCGGCGGCGGGGCTTGCTTCGGCCCCGGCGTCTTCGGAGTGGTAGAGCTCCAGCAGCCGCCGCTCCTCCTCACGCTTCGGGAAGCAGAAGAAGACGAGGGCGGCGCCGAGGATGATCGCGACGATGCCCGCGGTGTAGGCCCACTGGTCGCCCTGCAGGAAGGAGGTCTTGGCGGCGGCGATGATCTGCTCGGTGTACCGGGGGTACTGGGTGGCGGTGTCGGCGGCGCTGGAGAAGGACTTGGTCAGCTCCCCCTGGACGTTGTCGGTGATCTTGGCCTGGTGCGGGGAGCCGGCGATCGCGGCGTTGGCGGCGGCGGCGTAGCCGGCGGTCAGCAGGGCGCCGAGGATCGACTGCATGATCGCCCCGCCGAGGTCGCGCTGGAGGTCGGCGGTGCCGGAAGCCATGCCGGCTCGGGTGACTGGCACCGAGCCGGTCAGCGAGTGCGAGGCGGGGGTGCCGGCGAAGCCGACGCCGATCCCGATCAGAGCGTAGCCGAGGCCGACCTTCCAGTATTCGATCCCGTCCTTCCAGAGCAGCAGCATCGCCAGGAAGCCGAGGTCGCAGAAGAAGTAGCCGATCAGCAGGGTGAAACGGGCCCCGCGCGACTCGACCAGTTTGGCCGAGCGTGGCGCCACCAGCACCATCAGCACCGCCGCCGGCAGGATCGCCAGCCCCGAGTCCAGGGTCGAGTAGCCAAGCACGTTCTGCAGGAACTGCTGGCCGACGAACATCGCCCCCATCAGTGAGCCGAAGACGATGATCCCGGCGCAGGCGGCGACCCAGAAGATGCGGCGGCCGGCGACGTCGAGGTCGAAGAGCGGCTCCCCC
>DATCBF010000048.1:0-2667 GCA_036512025.1 Solirubrobacterales bacterium | reverse complement strand
GATCGCGTCGGCGCCGGCGCGGCGGATCGAGGTCAAGGTCTCGAGCACGGCGGCGCGCTCGTCGAGCCAGCCCTTCTGCGCGGCGGCCTTCAGAGCCGAGTACTCGCCCGACACATGGTAGGCGGCAACCGGGGCGCCGGTCGCGTCTTTGATCCGGCGGACCACGTCGAGGTAGGGGGTAGCGGGCTTGACCATCACCATGTCGGCGCCCTCTTCGAGGTCGAGCTCGGCCTCGCGCACCGCCTCTTTGGCGTTGGCCGGATCCATCTGGTAGCCGCGGCGGTCGCCCGATTCGGGGGTCGACTCGGCGGCCTCGCGGAAGGGCCCGTAGAAGGCGGAGGCGTACTTGGCGCTGTAGGCGACGATCGGGACATTGGAGTGGCCCTCCTCGTCAAGCTGGTGGCGAATCGTGCCGACCCGCCCGTCCATCATGTCGCTGGGAGCGACCGCGTCGGCGCCGGCCTCGGCGTGGGAGATCGCGATTTTGGCCAGCAGCTCGACCGTGATGTCGTTGTCAACCTCGCCGTCGCGGAGAAAGCCGCAGTGGCCGTGCGAGGTGTACTCGCAGAGGCAGACATCGGTCATCACCGTCAGCTCGGGGTGCGCCTCCTTCAAAGCGCGCACCGCCATCTGGACGACGCCCTCGTCGTCGTAGGCGCCGGTGCCGGTCTCGTCCTTGGTCGAGGGGATCCCGAAGAGCAGGACCGAGCCGACCCCGGTGGCGGCGATCTCGGTGGCCTCGGCGACCAGCTCGGAGATCGAGAAGCGCTCGATGCCAGGCATCGAGTCGACGTCCTCGCGGACGTTCTCGCCGGCGACCACGAACAGCGGCTGGATCAGGTGGGACGGCGAGAGGCTCGTCTCGCTGACGAGGCCGCGCAGGGCCTCGGTGCGGCGGAGTCGTCTCATGCGGGTGGCTGGGAAGGGCACTGCGACGATTCTAGGCGGGTGGGATTGGGGACGACGGAGCACCTCCTCCCCGAACTCGCAGCCCTGCGGGCTGCTCTCAGTATCCGTCCGTTGAGGAGGTGCTCCGTCGTCCCTTCTCAGACCGCCGAAAAGCGGCGGAGGGCGAAGCGGGCCAGGAGTCCGTAGGCGACCACAAGGATCGCGAGATGCAGGAGGGGGGCGGTGATCCCCGGGCCGGCCGAATCGAGGGCGGCTGTCATCGCCTGTAGCGCGGGCTTGAAGGGGAACAGGGCGGTGATGACCTTGATTGCGTCGTAGATGGCTGGGCCGACGGTGCCGGAGGGGACGAGGGAGAGGAAGGCGACTGGGAGGGTCACCATGAAGGCGAGCAGGGAGACGGCGCGGACGTCGCGGGCTGCCGCCCCCAGCGCGGCGCCGGCAGTGCCGATCGCGGCTCCTCCGGCGAGGATCGCGATTAGCCAGAGGCCGAAGCGGCTCCACTGCAGGGGGACGAAGAACTGCAGCCCGGCCAGCATCAGGAGGGTGACGATGAGGCCCACCGCCATGCCGAGGCCGACCTTCTCCCCGAGCAGGGCCGAGCGGGACACCAGCCCGCGGGTGAGCCGGGGGAAGGCGTTCTCCTCCCGCTCAAGAGCAAGTGAGCCGGCGACGAGCAGGACGATCACGAAGGTGAGGACGAAGGTCGCGGCGACGGCGATCGCGAAGGTGTCCAGCGGCGGGCTCTTGCCGCTGACGACCGTCTTGTCGACGGCGATCGGCTGCGCCAGCCTGTCGATCAGCGGGCCGGCGACATTGAGGTTGTCGCGAGCCACGGTCGCGAAGCGGGTGACCTGATCGAGCGAGGTGCGAAGCGGCCCCGGCGCCACGGCCGGGGTGACGGCGTCGAGGATCTTCGCGACGTTGCGCAGGCCGAGGATTCCGAACGATTCGCCGAGGACTTCAAACTGTCCGCCGTTGACGAGGAGGTTCAGGTATTCGCCTCCGGATTTGGCGATCTGGCGGGCGATGACCAGGTTCGCCTGCGCCAGCAGCGAGCTGATCTTGTCGTTGACGAGCTGCGCCTTGACCGGGTCCTCCTCGTTGACGATGACTTCGACCCTCGGCGTGCCCGGGGTCAGCGTCGCCAACGAGTTGATTTTGTCGACGAGGTTGGCGGGCAGGATCACCGCCGCGAGGACATCGCCGGAGCGCACCTTTTCGATCGCGTCCTGGCGGTTCTTGACATCGACGCACTCGACCCGGCTGCAGATCCGCTGACCGGCGCCAACCGCCGGCAGCTCGGCGCCGCCGACGTTGATCCGGGTGTCCTTCGGCACCTGGTTGAGGAAGGCGACCCGCGGCTTGCTCGGCTGGCCCGAGATCGCGAAGCCGACGAGGAGGGCGATCAACACCGGGTAGGCGACCAGCAGGATCGCCTGCAGAGGAGAGCGGCGCAGGATCTGGAGATCCTTGAGCAGCAGCCAGCGCATCAGTGGCCCCGGTGGTGCAGGTAGGCGACGAAGGCGGTCTCGAAGTCCCGGTCGGCGGCCTCGGGGGCCTCGTGGCGGACCACCTCTCGCAACTCCGCCGGCGAGCCGTCGAAGAGGCCGTCGCCGTCGGCGAGGACCAGCAGGCGCTTGCCGTAGCGCTCGGCCTCCTGGATGTCGTGGGTGGAGAAGATCACCGTGGTGCCGGCCTCGGCGAGCGCCGAGACGAACTCCCAGACGCGAGCCCGCTGGCGCGGGTCGAGCCCCACGC
>DATCBF010000047.1:0-2465 GCA_036512025.1 Solirubrobacterales bacterium | reverse complement strand
GGACGGTCGCGTGCGTCGCGGTCGGCGACCGAGATCCGGTCGACGACATCCTGGCCGGAGGTGACCTGGCCGAAGACGGTGTGCTTGCCGTCGAGCCAAGGAGCGGCGTCTTTGGTGACGAGGAAGAACTGAGAGCCGTTGGTGTTGGGACCGGCGTTGGCCATCGCCAGCGCGCCGCGCACCACCTTGTGGTCGTTGAACTCGTCCTCGAAGGTGTAGCCGGGGCCACCGGTGCCGGTGCCCTCCGGGCAGCCGCCCTGAATCATGAAGTCGGGGATGACGCGGTGGAAGGCGAGGCCGTCGTAGAAGCCGTCGCCGGCAAGTTTGCGGAAGTTCTCCACGGTCTTCGGCGCGTCGGCGTCATGCAGCTCGACGACGATCGCGCCAGCGTTTGTATGGAGGGTTGCCTGCGACATCGGCGCGAACCCTATCTATTGCTAGTCGCCGCCGTTTTCACCGAGCAGCGCCGGCGCGAACGACTTCACCTTCGCCCCGCCCGCCGCGGCCAGCGGCGAGAGGCCGAAGAGTTCATCGGTGGAGCGCAGCAGCGAATACGGGGTGTATTCGCCCGCGTCGGTCGAGTTGGGGGCGACGAAGCGCGAGAGCAGCAGCGCCCCGACCTTGGGCTTGGCTTCCGGCGCCGGCGCGACCGCTCCCGGTTCAGGCGGGTTGAGCTCGTCGAAGGTCACGATCAGCAACCCGTCTTCTTTATAGGCGGGCGAGGCGGTGATCTTCGGCGCCCACTCGGCGAGGAAGGCATCGGCCGCGGCGGGCCCCGTCACCGCTCCCGGCACGCACTGCCCGGCAACCCCGGCGTTACAGAGGTTCGGGGCGATGTAGGAGTAGTTGGGCGTGGTTTTCGCCGTGCGCAGATCGGTCGACAGCTGCGTCAGCGGCATGTCGTTGGTCGTGCAGCCGCCGAGATCGAGCAGCGAGTGAAAGTAGACGAAGGGGTTCTGGCGGGCCGCGTAGCCACCCAGGGGCGGCAGGTCTGCGCCTTCGGATTCGGGGTGGACGCAGTTGTCGGGTTTGCCCGTTTCAGGGTCGGCCATCCCTTCCATGTAGGCGCGCCAGCTGAAGCCGCCGGCTCCGAGCTGGTCGGCAAGGGTCAGCGCTTCGACCGGGAAGACGCAACCCGAGCCCGAAACCACGCCCCTGCTGTTGAATTCGGCGTCGGAGAACTCCGAGTAGGTCGAGCAGTTGGCCTTGGTCGCGGGGTTCGGAGGCTGGCCGCCGACCGTGGCGATCGCGTTCGGCAGGCCGGCGCCGCTGAGCAAGGAGTAGCCGGAGAGCAGCTCGCCCTGGGGACGAAGCGTCGTCGACAGGTAGGGCATCTGCGAGGCGGCGCCAAAAGCAGCTTCATAGCCGGGGCTGGCCAGGGAGAGGACGAAGACGTGTTTGATCCTGCCCGCTTCGGCCGCAGGGACTTCGGGCGCGGCCGGAGTTTCGGGTTCAGGCTGGGCTTTCGGTTCGCTCGCTGCCGGTGCGGGAGCGAGCGAGGGGGCCGGTGCTTCGGGCTGTGGCGCCGGGGCGCTGCCGGATTCGGCTGCCACGGGGGCCGGAGGCGATGCTGGCTGCGGGGCCGGGGCGGCTGCGACCGGTGTGTTGTCGGCGGCAAGGCTGCGACTGAGCAGCGCCGCCAGCGGCCCGTTGCCGTTCGGGTTGGTCGCGGCGCTGGCGACGATCGCCGAGGTGGCGACCAGCGAGGAGGCGACCAACAAGCCGAAGCGTTTGCCGGTCAGGGTCGCGGCGGCGGCGAGCGCGCGGTGGACGGGCCGCATCAGCGCGCTCATCAAGCCACCCCGATCGGCACCAGCGGGTGCGCGCACTGGGCGCAGAAACGCACCCCGTGTCCGTAAGGGGCGCCGCAGCTCGGGCAGGTTCCGGCGGCGTCGTCGCGCTCCAGCTCCAGCACCCGCTCGACTCCCAGCAACTCAGCGTCGACCCGCTGCAGCTCGGCCGCCTTGCGGGTCAGCACGTCGAGTCGAACGTGGTCGCGGATCGCCATCTCATAGAAGGCGCCACCAAGGTCGGCCTGCATGATCGTGAACTTCTCCAGCAGCCGGTCGCGCTGGACGAGCAGCTCTTTGTTCTCGTCCACCTCCAGCGGGGCCTTGGCCACCGGCGGCGGCGCGGGTTTTGACGCCCGCCGCGGGAACAGCTCTGCCAGCGGCCTCATGGCTGTGCCCCCGAGGTCGGAATGGCGGGTGCTTCGCTGGGGTCGCCTCCGACCACGGTCACGTCGGGAAGATTCTGCTGGGCTTTGATGTAGTTGGCCCCGGTCTGTTCCGGGTTTTCTTCGACCAGCTGAGTGTCTTCTTCGGTCTGCTGGGCGCTGGGTTTGTAGCCGGTCACCTGGTGGACGGTCCCGTTGCTGGTCTTGGCGACGACCTTGCCACCGGTTTTGTCGGTGCCCTTGACCTTTTTCGCCGTTTTGCCTTTTTTCGCTTTCGTCGCGGCCGTCG
>DATCBF010000046.1:0-3393 GCA_036512025.1 Solirubrobacterales bacterium | reverse complement strand
CGGCCAGGCGGCCGAGTTCGACTACTCCGGTGTGCAGGCCTGCAAGGTGCTGCTCGAGGAGGGCTTCGAAGTCGTCCTCGTCAACTCCAACCCGGCGACGATCATGACCGATCCCGAGTTCGCCACCGCCACCTACATCGAGCCGCTGCTGCCGGGCCCGGTGACCCGGATCATCGAAAAGGAGCGCCCCGACGCGCTGCTGCCGACTCTGGGCGGGCAGACGGCGCTGAACCTGGCGATGACCCTGCACGAAGACGGCACCCTGGAGCGCCTCGGGGTCGAGCTGATCGGCGCCGACGCCGACGCGATCCGCCGCGCCGAGGACCGCCAGCTCTTCCGCCAGACGATGACCGAGGCCGGCCTGCGGATCCCGTGGTCGATCACGGTCGAGACCCTGGGCGAGGTCGAGCAGGCCCTCTCCGAAGGCAAGATCACGCTGCCGGCGATCGTTCGCCCGGCCTTCACGATGGGAGGGCAGGGCGGCGGCATCGGCGAGACCGAGACCGAGCTGCGTCAGGTCGTCAGCGAGGGCCTTGCCGCGAGCCCGATCAACCAGGTCCTGGTCGAGGAGTCGGTGATCGGCTGGGGCGAGTTCGAGCTCGAGGTGATGCGCGACCGCAATGACAACGTGGTCATCATCTGCTCGATCGAGAACGTCGACCCGATGGGCGTCCACACCGGCGACTCGGTCACGGTCGCGCCGGCGCAGACGCTGACCGACCCGCTCTACCAGGAGCTGCGCGACCAGGCGATCAAGGTGATCCGCGCGATCGGGGTCGAGACCGGCGGCTCCAACGTCCAGTTCGGCGTCAACCCCGAGGACGGCGAGATCGTCGTGATCGAGATGAACCCGCGGGTCTCGCGCTCCTCGGCCCTGGCCTCGAAGGCGACCGGCTTCCCGATCGCGAAGATGGCGGCGAAGCTGGCGGTCGGATACGCCCTGGAGGAGATCCCCAACGACATCACCCGGGCCACGCCGGCGTCGTTCGAGCCGACGATCGACTACGTGGTGACGAAGATCCCGCGCTTCGCCTTCGAGAAGTTCCCAGGCGCCGAGGGCCGGCTCTCGACCCACATGCAGAGCGTCGGCGAGGCGATGGCGATCGGCCGCACCTTTCGCGAGTCCTTCGCCAAGGCGCTGCGCTCGCGCGAGCTCGACGCCGAGCCCGACCTGCCCGCGGCCGACGAGGATCTGCTGCGGCGGCTGCGCATCCCCTGCCCCGACCGCTTCGACCTGATCCTGGAGGCCTTCCGGCGTGGGATCGCGATCGAGGACGTGCACGAATGCTGCCTGGTCGACCGCTGGTTCCTGAGCGAGCTGCGGACGCTGGCGACCGAGGGCGACGGCACCGAGGGTCAGGTCCGCACCTACAAGGCGGTCGACACCTGCGCCGCCGAGTTCGAGGCGGCCACGCCTTACTACTACTCCGGCCACGAGCGCCCGCGCGCCGACGGCAGCGTCTCCTCGGAGGTGCGCCGCGGCGAGCGTGACTCGGTCGTCATCCTCGGCGCCGGCCCCAACCGGATCGGCCAGGGGATCGAGTTCGACTACTGCTGCGTGCACGCGGCGATGACCGTGCGCGAGCTCGACCGTGACGCGGTGATGATCAACTGCAACCCGGAGACCGTATCCACCGACTACGACACCTCCGACCGCCTCTACTTCGAGCCGCTGACGGCGGAGGACGTGCTCGCCGTCTGCGCCCAGGAGAACCCCGAGGGCGTGATCGTCCAGTTCGGCGGCCAGACGCCGCTGAAGCTGGCCCGCACCCTGGAAGAAGCCGGCGTGCCCCTGCTTGGCACGCCTGTAGACGCAATCGATTTGGCCGAGGACCGCGGACGGTTCGGCGCGATGCTGCGCCGGCTCGGGATCAAACATCCGCCCTATGGGACCGCGCTCTCGGCGCAGGAGGCCGGCGCGATCGCAGAAGAAGTCGGCTTCCCGCTGCTGGTCCGCCCCTCCTACGTGCTCGGCGGCCGGGCGATGGAGATCTGTTACTCGACCGAGGACCTGAGCGCCTACCTCGAGGCCCACGTCAAGGCCGACCCGGAGCACCCGCTGCTGCTCGACCGCTTCCTCGAGAACGCGATCGAGGTCGATGTCGACGCCCTCGGCGACGGCGAGGACGCCTGGGTCGCCGGAATCATGCAGCACGTCGAGGAGGCCGGCGTCCACTCCGGCGACTCGGCCTGTGTGATCCCGCCGATGAGCCTCGGCGCCGAGATGCTGGAGGAGATCCGGGCGACGACGCGCCAGATCGCGCTGGAGCTGGGCGTGATCGGGCTGATCAACATCCAGTACGCGGTCGCCGGCGGCGAGCTCTACGTGATCGAGGCCAACCCGCGCGCCTCGCGCACGGTGCCCTTCGTCTCGAAGGCGATCGGGCTGCCGCTGGCCAAGCTCGCCTGCAGGCTGATGCTGGGGGAGAAGCTCGCCGACCACGACCTGCCGGAGCCCCCGAGCGGGCACGTCAGCGTCAAGGAGGCGGTGCTTCCCTTCGCCCGTTTCGCCGGCGCCGACTCGGTCCTGGGGCCGGAGATGAAGAGCACCGGCGAGGTGATGGGCATCGCCGGCGACTTCCCGACCGCGTTCGGCAAAGCGCAGGCGGCGGCGGGAGTGACGCTGCCCAGCAGCGGCTCGGTCTTCATCACCGTCACCGACACCGACAAGCCGGCCGCGACCCAGTTTGCCGCCCGCTTTCACGACCTCGGCTTCGAGATCGTCGCCACCGGCGGCACCGCCCAGGCGATCTCGGCGATGGGTGTGCCGGTGACCCCGATCAACAAGATCGTCGAGGGCTCGCCGCACGTTGTCGACCTGATTCGCGAGCGCCGTTGCGACCTCGTGATCAACACTCCGACCGGCTCCGGCGCCCGCGCCGACGGCTACGAGATCCGCTCTGCGGCCGTCCGCCACGGAATTCCCTGCGTGACGACCATGACCGGCGCCTCGGCGGCGGTGAGGGCGATCGCCGCGCAGAGGGAGGGCGAGGCGGAGGTGCGCAGCCTGCAGGAGATCCACGAGGCCGCCGCCTCCTCTGCCCACGCGGATGCCTGAGGAGCCGGCGCTTCCGCTCGCCCCGTTGGGGCGACGGCTCTGCGCGGTGGCCGAGAGTAGGGACTCGGGTGGCTACCGCCTCTTCTCGCTGCTCGACAAAGAGGGCCCGGAGCCCCGGCCAGGCCAGTTCTACATGCTGGCCACGGAGCAGCACTGGGAGCAGGGCGGGCAGCGGCCATTCCTGCCGCGCGCCCTCTCGGTAGCGGAAGCCGGGCCGGGCAAAGACGGGGTGCGACTCGACTTCCTGATCGAGGGCATCGGCCCCGGCACCGACCGGCTCTGCGAGCTGGAGGCGGGGGAGGGGGTCTGGGTCAACGGCCCGCTTGGCAACGCCT
>DATCBF010000045.1:0-2252 GCA_036512025.1 Solirubrobacterales bacterium | reverse complement strand
GGTATCCGGGGCGCTCTCTGAGCGGCTCGCGGAACTCTTCGAAGGAATCCGGCATCGTGCTGCCCGGCGTCGGCCCCTCTTCCGGCCCGACCAACGGGTAGAAGAGCGAGGCGGCGGTGAGGTCGGCGACGCTGAACGAATCGCCGACCAGGTAATCGCCCCCGGCGGCGTCAAGCTCGGCGTCGAGGCGGTCGAGGGCTTCCAGGACCTTCACCCTCGCCCGCTCGGCGGCGGCATCGTTGTTGGCGCCGAAGCGGGTCGAGGTGTAGAAGCTGGCGTAGGCGCCGGCCAGCCCCTTGGCCCGTCCCAGCGCAGCGGGCAGGGCGGCAGCGGCGATGTCGCCGAAGCGTTCGGGGTCGCCAATCAGGGCGTGAAAGGCGACCAGTCGCATATTGGGGCCGAGCTCCTCGTCGAAGAAGTCCTCGAGCTCGAGGGCACGGCGCCGCTCCTGCGGATCGGCTGGGTAGAGGGCCGGGTCGGGGTAGCGACTCTCCAGGGCGGCGATGATCGCGGTCGAGTCGCCGATGTTGCGGCCATCCAGGGCCAACACCGGGAAGGTCTGCTGAGAGCCTCGCGTGAGCCACATCGCCACCGGAATGTGCGTTCCCGGCAGCGGCGAGTGGCGCTTGTGCTCGACGCCCTTGTAGGCGAGGGCCCAGCGAGCCTTCTCGCTGAAGTGCGAGATCTCGATCTGCCAGAGGGTGGGCTTGGAGGCGGTCATCCGTGTCGCCGGGTTGCGGAGTCAGCATAATCGGGTTGGTGACCTTGCTGAGCAATGCCGAGATCGAGGCCCGGCTCGCCGAGCTTCCCGGCTGGCAGCGCTCCGGGGATGTGATCGCCAAGGCCTTTGAGCGTGGCGACTTCGTCGGCTCGGTCAAGTTCGTCGAGAGCCTGGTCGACCCGGCCGAGGCGATGAGCCATCACCCCGATATCGAGATCTCCTGGGACAAGGTCACGGTGACCCTTTCGACGCACTCCGAGGGCGGTTTGACGGCGGCCGATTGTGAGCTGGCGGCAAAGATCAACGCCCTCGCCTGAGCCGGCTTTCGCTGACAGACTGTCGAGCGATGGCCAAGCGCAAGAAGAAGCGCCTAAAGCAGGGGAAAGCGGCAACCGTCGAATACACCGACGCCGAGGGCAACGTCCTCACCCTGCGCCAGTCGCTCAGCTCCGGCACGATCGCCAAGATCGGCGAGCCGCCGGCCAGTCACGCCGCATCGCTCGAGGATGCCTGGCGTCGCCGCACAGAGCTGCTCTTCGAGCGCCTCGCCGTCCGCTGGGAGATAGCCGGCCTGCCGCTTGAGGACCAGGCGATGCTGCTCGGCCGCTACCGGATGGCCGATTCACAGACCCAGCAGTGGGTGCGGGAAACGATCGCCGGACATGTCGAGCGGCATCTCCCCGAGCTGGCGTAGATAGGAGGAGCTGAATCGTGTCGCGAATGCCAACGACGGTGCGGGGCGCTGGCTCTAAGTGGGCGAAGCCAGGTCGAACTCGGCGGCGAGCAGCTCGTACGAGCGGCGCCGAGCCTGGTGGTCGTGGGTGATCGTCACCACGATCACCTCCTCGGCGCCATAGGCGGCGGCGGTCTCCTCGATGTCGGCGCGGACCTGCTCGGGGGTGCCGGTGAGCCGGCGACGGGAGTCGGCGCCTGTCTCGCGTTCCTCCGGGTGCAGCTCGAAGTAGCGCTGCGCTTTCTCGGGCGGGGGGACGGCGATCAGGCGCCCGCGGCGCAGCAGGGCGAAGGCCATGCGCCAGCTCGTCGACAGTAACTCTGCCTCCTCCTTGCTCTCGGCGACGATCGCCCGCACGGCGATCGCGAGGCACGGCTCAGCGAGGCGCTTGTCGGTGTCGAAGCTGCGACGGTAGACCTCGGCGTTGGCCGCTCCGCGCGGGTTGATGAAGTCGGCGAACGCGTAGCGGAGGCCGAGCTCGCCGGCCCAGATCGCGCTCTGTTCGGAGGAGCCGAGCAGCCACGTCTCCGGCGTCTCGGGGTTGCCGGGGAGGTAGTCGGCGAGGCGGGCGAGTGGATGATCGGCGGGGAAGTTGCGCTCGAAGTAGCCGAGCAGCTCGTCGAGCTGTTGTGGAAAGTCGTCCAGCGGTGGCTGGGAGCGATCGCGCTGGAGCGCGTGCGTTGTCATCGGGTCGGTGCCGGCGGCGCGCCCGATTCCGAGGTCGATCCGCCCCGGGTAGAGGCCGGAGAGGACCCCGAAGCTCTCTGCCACCTTGAGCGGGCTGTAGTGCGGCAGCAT
>DATCBF010000044.1:0-16238 GCA_036512025.1 Solirubrobacterales bacterium | reverse complement strand
TTGAGCGTATTACCCGCGCCCGCTCCGCAGCCTCCACTGTCGCCCGCCAAATCCGTTAGGCCGATGTAGATCCCACCCGGGCTTCTCAGTCGACTCTCGACAGGTCGTCAGCGTGGGATCGGCGTAACTTCGGAAGGGGTGAAGAACGTCATCGCTCTTACCGGAGTTTTGAATGTGAGCGCGGGGTTGGCGCTGACCTTCTATCTGGCCGGCCGAGGCTATTCCACAATCGTCATCCTGTTGATGTTCGGCGTGATCGAGACCTTGGTCGCGGCAGCATCGGTCGCGGTGGAAGACCGACTTGGACTAGGCGGACGGGCTGACCGCGATGGCGTTGGCGACGGCGACTCCGCCGCCGGTGGGAATCGTGCGGCTTGCCGCCCCGGTGCTCTGGGGCAGCTGCGCGGTGACGCGACAGCCCTTGAGAGTCTTGAGGAAGCCCAGCCTACGGTGGAAGTGGCCATGGCTGCCGGTCTTGATCAGATGCGTCCCCTTGGCCTGGCATCCATTGAGTTTCAATGAGACATTGCGGGCCTGCGGCGCCTTTCCTTTGGCGACGACGGTCCCCCCGGGAGACACGCTGACGATCAGGGTGACGGTGGGTTCTTCTTTCAGTTCTCCGTGAAGCTGTTTGGTGACCGCCGCCAGAACCGGCTTCGGGCTGAAGTCCTGGTGGACGAGTCCCCAGTTGCCCTCGAATTCGGACTTGTCGGTGCTCTCGTCGCGCAGCTCATAGCCGGTGGCGCCGCGCACATAGCTGAAGGTGTTGAGGATCTGCAGGGCTTTGACCATGTAGTCGGCCTGCTGGGCTTCACTGACGCACCATTCGTTGCCGGTGCAGGTGTCCCAGCCAAACTCGGTTATCCAGAGGGGCGTGTTGTCTCCCGCCGCAATCTGACCTTCGTGAATCCATTCGGTGCCGGGCAGAAACGTGTACTTCTTCCACTGCGGCTGCCAGAGGTCGTAAGGATCGCGCCACTCGTTGTAAGGGTGGACCGAGATACCGTCGAAGTAACCCTTGATGCCCTGGGCGTACAGTTCGTCGAGGAAAGGACGGTCCGCGGCGGCAAGGGCGCCGACGATGACCGGGACGGCCGGGTTGCCTTCCTTTGCGGCGGGATAGGCCGCCTTCACCAGGGTCGCGTACGCGCTGGCCCGATTGGGGGCGACGAGGAACCTTTCGGTGTTCGGCTCGTTCCAGATCTCAAGCGCAGCGAGCTCGGTCCCGTAACGGGCGGTGAGGAAGCGGGCGGCGTCGCCGAAATCACTCGGATTGTTCGGCGGGTAGTTCTGCACATTCCGTTCCCACCATGCGCCTTTGCAGCCCTGTTTGAGCGATTCCGGCGCCGAGGACGCCCAGCACGGGGTCGTGACCAAGGTGGCGATGACCTTCAGCTGGCGCGCGTTCGCTTCCTTGACGAAGCGATCGAGCTTTTCCAGGTACCACCCGGTGTACTCGCCCTTGCCTTCGGTCTCCAGCGAGCTCCAGCCGACGTCGACGCGGACGACGTTGCCGCCGGTCTGCTGCACGAGATCCAACTCCCGCTGCATTTCAGCGGTGGATCGTTCGTACCAGAGCGAATGCACCTGAAACCCGAGGTAAGCCGGCTTTGCCGCGGCCAGGGCCGGGAGAGCGAGGCATACGAGCAGGGAGACAAGGGCCAGGCTAAGTGCTTTGGAGAGAGAGAGATTTCGCATGACCCCCTCTCTGTCGGCCCACGTGCTTCCCGGTCCATGCGAAACCCAGCTACCTGGACGATTGTTCGATCAGCCCCGCCCTCTAGGCTGCGGGCATGAATGACCCCTTGCGCGTTCTCGAGGTCTTCGAGCCGCGTGACGGCGGTGTCGCCGAACACGTGCGCCTGCTCGCCGAGGGGCTCGTCGGCCGCGGGCATGACGTCACCGTCGCCGGCCGCCCTGACGCGATGACGCGCCCAGCCCTCGAGGACAAGGGCATCTCCTATATGCCGCTGCCGCTCACCGGCGGGGTCCCGGACCCGCTCCCCGACCTCAGATGTGCCCGATCGCTCTCGTCCTTGCTGCGCTCGACAAGCTTCGACGTCGTCCATGCCCACGGGCAGAAGGCCGGAATCCTGGCGCGACGCGCCGCCAGGCGCCGGCGGATCCCATCCGTCTACACGCCACACGCGTTCGTCTACAGGACCCAGGCGCTACGGCCCCGCTGGAGCGGCCGCCTCCGCTTCCGCGTCGGACTGCTCGGAGAACGTTCGCTGGCACGGCATACCGCGGCCATCGTCGCGGTCGCCGACGACGAACGGAAGGTGGCGCTCAGGGACCGGATCGCGCCGGCGGACCGGATCATCGTCATCCATCCCGGCGTGCGCATCGATCGCGAGCATCCTCCGAACGAGAGCCTGCGCGACTTTCGCGGCGACGGGCCGCTGCTGGGCTTCGTCGCCGGCCTGAGGGATCAGAAGGGGTTGCCGACGCTGCTCGACGCGCTCGAGCTCCTGGCGGGCCAAAGCAACGGAGTCCGGTTTGCGATCGTCGGCAACGGGCCGCTCTGGGACGAAGTCGCGGCGAGGGTGAACGCAGCCCCACTGGCGGGCCAAACCCTTCTCCTGCCGTTCGAAGGTGACGCAGAGGCCTACCTGCGCTGCCTCGACGTCTTTGTCCTGCCCTCGCTCTGGGAGGGCCTGCCGATGGCGGTGCTGGAGGCCATGGCGGCGGGCCTCCCGGTCGTCGCCAGCGCGGTCAACGGAACGCCGGAGGCGGTCGAGGACGGCGTCACCGGCTATTTGGTGCCCCCGGGGGACGCGCCGGCTCTCGCCGACCGGCTCCTCGCGATCTCCACTGACGAGACCGGGCGCAGGGAGATGGGCGAAGCCGCGAAGCGCCTGGTCGCCGGCAGGTTTGGAGTCGACCGCATGGTCGACGAGCTGATCTCCGTATATCGATCCTCTGCCGCGGGCACAGCGCCCGGCGACCGGTAGGCCGCCCGGCGATGGAGGAAAAGTCAATCTCCCACGGCGTCCCCTGGACGTTCGTGTCCTTCGGGGCGACAAAGGTCATCTCACTCCTGACGACGGTGTTCCTGGCTCGGCTGCTGAGCCCGGCGGACTTCGGCCTGATGGCCCTGGCGCTGCTCGCCTTCGGCGCGCTCGGGCTGTTCCAGGACCTCGGCCTGGGGGCTACGCTGGTCCTGCGCCAGGACTTCGAGGAGCGGGCCCTGGGAACGATCCTCACCCTGTTGATGATCACCGCCGTGGCAGTGGCCGTGATCGTCAGCGCGCTCTCGCCGCTCGCCGCGAGCTTCTTCGACGAGCCACGGCTCACCACCCTGCTTCCGGTGCTTTCGACGACCTCTGTGTTCTCTTCCCTCGCCTGGTTCTACGAGTCTCTGCTGCAGCGAGAGATGGACTTCAAACGGCGCTTCGCCGGGCAGGTGTCCCTCAGCCTCGGCTTCACCCTCACCGCGATTCCGCTTGCCATCGCCGGAGCCGGCATCTGGGCCCTGGTGCTGGGACAGGTGGCGAGCACGGTGATCTACTCGGCCACCTACCTCATTATCGTGCCCCACCGGGTGCGGCCGACCTTCGAGCGGGCGGTGGCTCGCGAAGTGTTCATCAGCGGCCGTGGCTTTCTGGCCCAGGGCTGGCTCGCCTGGATCAGCGAGAACGTCGACTACCTGCTGGTCGGCCGCCTACTGGGCAGCGCCCCCCTCGGCTTCTACTCGATGGCGTACCGGCTCAGCGAGCTCACCCACTTCGGCATCGCCGACCCGGTCGCCAAAGTCACGTTTCCAGCGTTCGCCCGGATGCGCCAGCGCGACGAAAGCGTCACCGAGACGTACCTCTCCGCCCTGCGGCTGGTCGGCCTTGTCGCCTGCGTGATCGGGGCCGTTCTCAGCGGCGCCGCCGCGCCCTTCACCGAGGCCGTCTTTGGCGCCAAGTGGCTGCCGATGATCGGGCCGCTCGCGGTCCTCGGCATCTGGGCCGCGGTGATCCCTTTGCAGGCGACCATGGGCTGGCTGCTGAACTCAACCGGCCACGCCGGGACGCTCGGGACCCTGACCGCCGTCCTGCTGGTTCTCGAGACACCGCTGCTAATCATCGCCGCCGGGGTCAGCACCACGGCCGTCTCGTTCGTCATCCTCGGGCAGTCTCTTGTCGCCCTGCCCCTGCTCGCCCTTCTTGCCCACAAAAAGCTGGGCCTGCGCCTGGTCAGCCACCTGGGGGCGATCCTGCCGATCGCGTTCGCGACGGCAGCCGCCTGGCTCGCCACCCGAGCCACCGCGAACGCGACCGAGAGCGCGGCGCCGGTTGTCTCGCTGATCGCCAGCGGCGCGCTCGGCGTCACCGCCTACGCCGCGGTGATGGGGGTTCTCGACCGCGGCACGATCCGGCTGGCGGTCGGCACCGCGCGACGCATGTTGGGGCGCGACATCGCCACTACGGCCGGCTGAAGGCCTCTGTCCATCAAGGAATTCCCCGCGCCGGCCGAGAAAGTAGACAACGGCCGACCCAGTCACCCGTGACCATGCCCGAGATATCCATCGTCATCCCGACTCACAATCGCTGGTCGCTGCTGCGAAGGACGCTGGCGGGCGCCCTCGCCCAGGAGGACGTCGACCACGAGGTGATCGTCGTCGACGACGGGTCCGGCGACGAGACCCCCGCGCGCCTGGCAGAGCTTGAGGAGCCGCGTCTTCATGTCCTGCGGAACCCCTCGGCGAAAGGCGTCGCCAACGCCCGCAACCTGGGCCTGGAGAACGCGCGCGGGAGCTGGGTCGCCTTCCTCGACGACGACGATCTCTGGTCGCCCCGAAAACTTCGCTGCCAGCTCGATGCCCCGAACGCCGGCGATGCCGCCATCGTCTACACGGGAGCGATCATGATCGACGCCGATCTGGAGATCGTCGACCGCCAGGACGCGCCCGAGCCGGAGGGGATGCTCGACGAGCTGCTCAGCCGCCAGGCCATTCCCGGCGGATGCTCGAACCTGATCACCCGCACCGAGCTGGCCCGGCAGGTCGGCGGCTTCGACACCAAGCTCAAGGTCGCCGAGGACTGGGACATGTGGATGCGGCTGCTGCTCGCCGGCAAAGGACGCGCCGCCCGCTGCGACGAGTTCCACTACGGCTACTACCAGCATGGAGTCAGCTCGGTCCTGCTGAACAAAGACGTCATCGAGTCGGACTACGAGCGCATCACCGCTAAGTTCGCCGAGGCGAGGCGCGAGCGCGGGGTCGAGATCGACTCGGTGAACATCTCGCGCTGGCTGGCAAAAAACTACCGGCGCGCCGGAGATCGCCGGGGCGCCATTCGGATCTACCTCCGTGCCGCCCGCGAACATCGCGATTTTGGCAACGTGGTCCGCGCCGCCGGCGTGCTGGTCGGGGAGAAGGCGATGCGCCGGCTCTCCCCTTATCAGCCGGAGCCGATGACGCCTCCGGCCTGGCTCGACCTCTACCGTCCCGGAGGACGGCTCGAGTCGGTGGCTATAGGACCCGATCCGGCCTGAGCGCCCCTCCGGCGCTCACGGAAGAACGCCCGCAGGGCTGCCTCGTCCTCGCCGTCGTTCCCCCGCCGCACGGAGTGGATCGCGACCCTGCCCTGCGACAGCAGCCGCTCCTTGGAGACTGGCGTGTATTTGCTGGCGATCGCATACGGCTCGCCGGGCCCGCCGAGGGAGCCGAGCGTGAAGCCGTTCGCGAACGCCATCACCGAGAGCCAGAAGTCCTCGCCCAGCGGGGTCCACCAGGGCTCGCGCCAGTCGAGATCCCCGCTCGCCTTCATCGCTTCCAGGGCGGGACGGGAGAGCGCGTAGACGCCGCCATGCACCTTGGCGCCGTCATAGCCCCCGGAGCGGGCCCGGTCGAGAAGGCGACGGACCGAGGGACTCCATCGCACGGTATGGCGAAGCACCCAAGCGTCCCAGTCGTAGGTCTCCGCAAGGCCTTCGGCGCCGACCCGATAGGTGCCGGCCAGGCCAATGCGAGGATCGCGCTCGAAGAGCCGCGCCGCCGCCGCCGACGGGCTGGCCGCGGTCGCGAGGGCATCGGTGTCGAGCTTGACGAGGACATCGAAGGAGTACTTGCCGAGCGCGTAGTCGATCCCGTCGGCGACGGTGGGCAGGTTGTGAGGCGGGGCGCTCGGCCAGCCGCGGCGGATCACATCGACGTCGGGGAACTCGGCCTGGACCACCGATGCCCGGCAGTCCGTCGAGCTGTCGTCGACGACGACCACCTTGGTCCCGGGGCCCTCGTAATGCAGGACGCTGTCGAGCGTGTCCCGCAACGGCTCCCAGTCACCGGGCCCTGCCGGGATCAAGCAGACCGCCTGGAACTTCCTCTCCTCCCCCACGACCGGCCGCAGGCCGCCACGGCGATCGCCCCTTGCGGCTCTCGATGAGGAGAGCGCGTTGCGGGGAACCCGCCGCATGCGCCCCAGCGCCGTCAGCATGTTTCCGAGCAGGCTGCCCTTGCGAAAGCGCATCCACAAGCTGTGCTCCTCGAGACTGGGAAGGCCGCTCGCATCCGGGGCCGGGCCGCCATTTTCCTGCAAATCGCGCATCGGCGGGCAGGGTACCAACCGCCTATACACTTCCCGGTTCGTGCGCCGCCTTCTCCTCGCCTTCGAGCCCCCAGACGGCGGGGTGGCCGAGAACGTGGCTCAGCTCGCCCTCGGCCTCTCTGCCCATGGCTGGGAGCCGGTGGTCGCCGGCCCCCCGGAGTCGACCGCCTACGAGCGCCTCGAAACCGCCGGCATCGAGGTGCGCCGGCTCCCCTTCAGCCGTGGGGTCGGAGACCCGTTCGGCGAGGTCAGGGCCCTGCGAGCGCTTGCCGGGCTGCTCGACACGGGGCGCTTCGAGCTGCTCCACGCCCACTCTTCAAAGGTGGGTGCGCTGGGCCGGATCGCCGCGCGCCGAAAGGTCACCGCCGTCTACAGCCCCCACTGCTTCGCCTTCGTCGGCGACGTCGGCTTCCCGCGGCGGGTGGTAGCAACGGCGGTCGAGAGGCTGCTCGGCAGGTGGACCGCGGCGATCCTCTGCGTCTGCGACGACGAGCGCAGGCGCGCCCTCGCCGCCCACCTCACGCCGCCTGAGCGCCTCTACCGGGTGCACAACGGCGTCGAGAGCTGCCCACCCGGGGTGGCGGTGGACCCGCGGCTGGCCCGACTGCGAGCCCAGGGCCCGGTCGTCGGCGCGATCGCCGTCCTGCGGCGCCAGAAGCGACTGGATCTGCTGATCGACGCCGCTCCCGCGATCCTCGCCGGCGAGCCGGCCGCGAGTGTGGTGATTGTCGGCAACGGCCCCGAACGATCGAACTTGGAGGCACAGGCGGCGGCGCTCGGGCTCGATCGCGAGCCCCGCTTTCAGATGATCCCTTTCGAGGAATCTTCCTGGCGCTACCTGACCGGGCTCGACATCTTCGTCCTCCCCTCGGAGTGGGAGGCGCTGCCGATCGGGGTGCTCGAGGCCCTCGCCTGCGGCGTGCCACAGGTGGCGACCGACGTCGGCGGCACGGGCGAGGCGGTCAAGGCGGGCGGCACCGGCTTGCTGATCCGGCCGGAGGCGACCGAGGTTGCCCGCGCGACCATCGAGCTGCTGCGCGATCCAGCGCGGCGAGCTGAGATGGCCGAGGCCTCCAAGCGGCGACAGGCGCAGGATTTCACGGTCGAGCGGATGGTCGGCGCCACCGCCTCGGTCTACGACACGGTTGTCTCTTCTCGGGCAAAGAGTCGATGAGAGTCCTCCAGATCTGCGAGCCCCCCGACGGCGGCGCCGCGCTCAACGCCACCGAGCTCTCGCTCGGGCTCTCCCGGCGCGGCTTCGAGATCGACTACGCGGGGCCACCGGACGCGCGCGGATACAAAGACCTGGAATCGTCGGGCATCCCGGTCCACCGGCTCCCCCTCGCCCCCTCCTTCTTCAACGTCGGCGACGATGTCGCCGCCTTTCGAGGCATCAAGCGGCTCCTGCGCCAGGGTCGCTATGACCTCGTCCACCTGCATTCCGCCAAGGCGGGAGTGCTCGGCCGCCTCGCGGCTTCGAGCGCTCGGCCACGGGTCGTCTACTCGCCCCACAGCTTCCCCTTCGTCGGAGCCCACTCCCGCCCCAGGCTCGCTTTCTCGACCTGGATCGAGCGGCGACTGGGGTCGCGAGCCGACGCGATCCTCTGCGTCTGCGACTGGGAGCGGCGCCTGGCGATCGCCCACGACATCGCCTCCCCCGACCGCCTCCACGTGATCCACAACGGCTGCGATCCCTGCGACCAGGGCGCGAGCCCGGACCCTGGGGTCGAGCGGCTACGCAGGGGCGGCCCGGTGATCGGCGCGATCGCCGTGCTGCGTGAGCAGAAGCGGCTGGACCTGCTGATCGACGCCGCTCCCGCGATCCTCGGCAAAGACCCGAACGTGCGAGTGGTGATAGTCGGCGATGGCCCGGAAAGGGGCCAGCTGCAGGCCCAGGCGGCCAGGCTGGGCCTGGACCGGGAGGAGCGCTTTGCGATGCTCGCGTTTGAAGGGCCGTCCTCGCGGTATCTGCGCGGGATGGACGTGTTCGTCCTCCCCTCGGGCTGGGAGGCGTTTCCGATCGGGGTGCTCGAGGCCCTGGCCTGCGGCGTGCCGCAGGTGGCGACCGATGTCGGCGGCACCGGCGAGGCGGTCTCCGACGGGGTGACCGGGCTTCTCGTTCCACCCCTCTCGCCGGAGGCGCTGGCAGGCGCGGTGCTCGACCTCCTGGCAGACGACGCCCTGCGATCGCGCATGTCGACGGCCTCGCGCGCGAGACACCGTGAGAGCTTTCTCACCGAGCGCATGGTGGGAAAAACCGCCGACCTCTACGAGAGCGTCGCCGCCGGCGCGGGAGGCGACTGAGATGGCGCCAGAGGTCACCATCGTCATCCCCACCCATAACCGCAGGCAGATCATCGGCTCGACGCTCTTAGCCGCGCTCAAACAGGAGGACGTCGATCTCGAGGTCATCGTCGTCGACGACTGCTCCACGGACGGCACCGCTGAGCTGCTGATGAAGCTGAACGAGCCGCGACTTCGCCTGCTCCGCAACGAGACGAACAGGCGCCAGGCCGCTTCTCGCAACCGGGGCATCGCCGAAGCCGAGGGCAAGTGGATCGCGTTTCTCGACGATGACGACATCTGGTCCTTGGCCAAGGTTCGGGCTCAGCTCGACGCGGTGGAGCGAGCCGGCGCCGATCTCGCGTACAGCACCGCCCTCGTGCTCGACCACAACCTCGATCCGATGCAGGTCTTCTACCCGCCGCCGCCCGAGGATCAGCCCACCAGCATCCTGACCAGCTCCTCGGTCCCGGCCGGGTCTTCAAACATCCTCGTGCGCACCTCCCTGCTGCGCGACATCGGTGGGGTCGACGAGAGCCTGGAGGCGCTGGCCGACTGGGATCTGTTCATCAGGCTGCTGCTCAACGGCAAATCGGCGACGGTCGAGCAGCCTCACGTCGGCTACGTGCTGCGACCGGCCAGCATCAGCGCCGCGCTGCTCGAGCGACACTTCAGCGACTTCGACGTGATCGAGGAGCGCTACCGGCCCGTTCGCGAAGAGCACGGCGTCGAGATGGACGGCGTCACCTTCTCGCGCTGGTTGGCAGGGGGGCTGCGCCGGGGAGGTCGCCGCCGCGATGCGGTCAGCGCCTATCTCAGAGGCGCCAGGCGCTACAGAGACGCCGGCAACGTGGCGCGAGCCGCCGGCGCCCTGCTCGGCGAGTCGGCGATGAGCCTCGCCGGCAAGCCCCGGGACCTGCCCGATTGGGCGGACCCGGCCTGGCTTGACCTCTACCGTCCGGGCGGCAAGCTCGCGCGCAGCCTGGACTCACTGGCGGCAGAGGCCGGCGACGTCCCTTAACCGAGACTCTCGAAGGAAGGCTCAGGGTGGGTCGCCGCGAAATCTCAGGGTGGCCTCCATGCGGGCCTGCAGCGCCGCTTCGCTCTCCTCGATCGCCATCAGCCTCGGCAACTCGAATCTCCTCGCCGCCGCTGTCACAGGCGTGTCCCACCGCACCCCGACCGCGTACTGGAACCCGCAGGCGCGGGCGGCTCGGCGGGCGGCGGGATTGTTGTCTCCAAACGGGTACGAAAAGCCGGCCGGCGGCGACCCCGTCAGCTCTTCCAGGTACCTCTGGCTCGACTCCACCTCGTCCCGCCCGACGTCTGCGGTGAGGGCGACCATGCTCGGGTGGGTCGAGGTGTGGGGGCCGAGCTCGATCAACGGGCTCTGCGACAGGCGCTCCAGCTCTTCCCGGGTCATCGGCCTCCTCGAGGGATCGCCGTCGATGCCGCCGGTCCCCGTCTCACCGCCGGCCCATTCGCGGATGCGCTCGAGAGCAAGCTGGATCATCCGCGGCGAGGAGGCGCGCAGGACGGGATGGACGACCGAAAGCAGAGTGTGGCGGCGCTCCCGCTCGGTCGCGGTCGGCGCCGCAATCCGAATCCCGCCCAGCGCCATCTCCATCGAGTCCGGGCGCGGTCCGGCTCCGGCGATCAGATCCTGAAGCTCATCCCACCAGAACCGCCCCGGGCTGTCGACATAGCCGGTTGCGATGTAGATCGTGGCCGGGGTTCCGTACTTCTCGAGTAGGGGAAGGCCCTCTTCGAGGTTGTCGACGTAGCCGTCGTCGAAGGTGATCGCCACCGCCCGGTCGGGGATGCGCCCGCGGCGCGCGGCCTCGAACATCTCCGAGAGGGTGAGGACCCTGCACTGAGACGAAAGGAGGCGCAGGTGGCGCTCGAAGGTCCGCGGCGTGACCGCCAGCTGCCAGGGATCGCTGGGCGGCTCCGCGATCCGGTGGTAGAGAAGTATCAGCCCGGCGCCACGACGGGCGGAGAGCCTTGCGTACTGGCGACGAGCGCGCCGGCCCGCCGCATCGAGGACCCGGCCCGCGCCTACTTTTGGTTGACCTGGCCTTTCTCCCCGCCAGAGGCGCATCAGCTCGAGTCGGCGGATGCTTTCCGCGGCACCAGCACCAGCCGCTTGAACTCGGCAACCAGGACGCCGTCCTGGTTGAGGACACGGGTATGAACCTTGACGACACCGCGGTCGGGCTTCGACTTCGACGGCTTTACGTCCAGCACCTCGGTCTCGCAGAACAGAGTGTCACCGTGGAACACCGGGTTCGGGTGGCTGAGGTCCTCCGTCGCCAGGTTGGCGATCGCCTTGCCGGAGACATCGGAGACCGACATTCCAAGCGCCAGCGAGTAGACCAGGGGGCCGACGACGACGTTGCGGCCCTGCTGAGAGCCCTTGGCGTAGACGTCGTTGAGGTGAAGCGGGTGATGGTTCATCGTGATCAGGCAGAACAGGTGGTCATCCGCCTCGGTCACGGTCTTGGCCGGCCAGTGCTTGTAGATGGCGCCGACCTCGAACTCCTCGAGGTAGCGGCCATAGGCGTGGGCGCCGGATGCCTCGCGCTCGGCCTGGTCGGTGGTCAGCTCGTACGTCTCGCTCATGCTCGGTTTCGTCTCCTCTTAGCTCGGCGCGTGATCCTATCTGGCGCCCCTCCTCCGGCGCGCCCTTCCAGGCTCGTCGCCTCGCCGCTCCCGCTAGTGGACTTTTTTTAGCCGCAGGCGCTGCTCCTGGCGCTCGACGACCTGGGCGATCAGCTTCAGCACGTTGGAGTCGCCGGACGCCTTGATGTGGCCGGTCTCAAAGGCCTTGCGATAGCTCTTCAGCGTCCCTTTCTCAGCCAGCTCGTTGAACTGCGGCCTGTCGATTTCGACCAGGACCCGCTCGTCCTGGGCGAAGTCCTTTTTGATCTCAGGCCCGGGAAGCTCGACCCGGTAGAGCTGGATGTCGTGGCGGGCTTTCAGCTCCAGCCCGAAGACCAGTTTCAGTTTCGCCAGCGCCGGCAGTTCGGCCTGGAGCCGGTCGACTGCCATCTTGATCAGGTCAGCGGTTGAAGCCATCGATCCCTAGATCTTGTGCCTCTGCAAGAGCTTCTTGCCGATCACCATGCGCTGGATCTCCGAGGTGCCCTCGCCGATCAACAGCAGCGGCGCGTCGCGATAGAGCCGCTCGATCTCGTACTCCTTCGAGTAGCCGTAGCCACCGTGGATGCGGAAGCACTCCTCGACACACTCCTTACCGGTCTCCGAAGCCAGGAGCTTCGCCATTCCCGCCTCCAGGTCGGAGCGGGCGCCGGCGTCCTTCATCCGCGCCGCTTTGCGAGTTACCAGGCGGGCGGCCTCGATCTTGGTCGCCATGTCGGCGAGCTTGAACTGGATCGCCTGGTGCTGGGCGATCGGCTTGCCGAAGGTCTTGCGCTCCTGGCTGTAGCGGAGCGCCAACTCGAGGGCGCGCTGGGCGATGCCGACGCCGCGGGCGGCGACGTTGACGCGGCCGACCTCGAGCGCGTCCATCATCTGCACAAAGCCCTCTCCTATCCCGGCCTCCTCGCCGCCGAGCACACGCTCTGGCGGGCAGCGGTAGCCGTCGTAGACGAGCTCGGTCGACTCGACGCCCTTGTAGCCCATCTTCTTGATCTTGGGCGGCACGATCAACCCGGCGAAGTCGCCGGAGTTGGTTTCAGCCCAGGGCTCCTTCTCGGTGATGAAGCAGGTCATCCCCTTGTAGGGCGGATCGGCCTGGGTGTCGGTTTTCATCAGGACGAAGACGACGCTGGAGCCGAGGCCGTTGGTGACCCACATCTTCTGCCCGTTCAGCTCCCAGTTGCCGTCGTCGCCCTTCTTCGCGGTCGACTTGATGCCCTGGACGTCGGACCCGACCTCAGGCTCCGAGAGCGAGAAGGCGGCGCGGATCTCACCGGTCGCCATCTTCGGCAGGAAGTGCTGTTTCTGCTCCTCGGTGCCGAACTTCATCAGCAGGTAGGAGCCGATGAAGTGGGTGTTGACGACGCCGGAGATCGAGATCCAGCCGCGCGAGAGCTCTTCGACGATCATCGAGTAGGTGGTCAGATCGAGCCCCATGCCGCCGTACTCTTCGGGAATCGTCACCCCGAAGAGGCCGAGCTCTTTCATTTCCTCGACGATCGGCTCCGGGAACGAATCCTCGTGGTCGTAGTGCTCGGCGGCGGGAATGATCTTCTCGTCGGCAAACTGACGGACCATTTCGGTGATCGCTCGCTGCTCGTCGGTCTGCTCGCTGTAGGCGGCGGTGTCTACGGCCATGGCTCCTAGCTCGTTGGTCGGGTGCGGGGTCGCGCGGGGATCGCTGCTCACCCGGCGCGGGCAGCGAAGGATATCGACGCGGGGCTTCTCGCAGCCCTGCTAGCGCGCGGGCTCGCCGTTTGCCCGGCGGCTGGCCTGGCTCGGCAGGCGCTCGAGCTGTCGTAGCCGCCGCACGACACGGTCGGCGCGATCGCTGAAACGGCGCATGTTCTCGTCCTGGCGCGGTGGCGCCGGCGTTTCGCTGCGCTTCTGAACGTCGAGCGCCGTGGCCGCGGCGCGCTCGGCGACATCGGCGGCGCGGCGGGCCTGGGTCGCGGCCTCGCGGGCAGAGGCGCCGACCGTGATCACGGCGGCCTCCGAGGCCCTCGCCGTCGCGACCGCCTCGTCGATCCGCAGCTCCAGCTCACTCAGCAACGGCGGCAGCGCCTCTTCGGGCAGCAGCCAGTCCTGCGTGCTGTCGCGGTCAGAGCCCTCCATCTCACCTGAATGTAAGGCGGGTACAGGCGGCAAATGTGAATCGGGCGGGAGAATCGCCCGATCGAGCGGTTGACTAGATTTCGCCGCCCGCAGCAATCCCGACACGAGGAGCAGCTTGAGAAACCCCAGAGACTTCTTCCAGCCCCAGGCGATGGGCGCACCCGAGCCGCTGCGCGAGATTCCGGTCACTCCCTCGCGGATGATCCACTTCCTCGACTTCTCGAACGAGAAAATGGTCGCCAAGGCAGGAGCCATCGCGGAAAAAACCGACATCCTGCTCGGCAACCTCGAGGACGCGATCCCGGTCGACCGCAAGGACGCCGCCCGCGCCGGGCTGGTCAAAGCCGCCAAGGAGTCCGACTTCGGCCAGACCTCGCTCTGGACCCGGGTCAACTCGCTGGAGAGCCCCTGGGTGCTCGACGACCTGACGACGCTGGTGACCGAGATCGGCGACAAGCTCGAGGTCGTGATGGTGCCGAAGGTCGAGGGCGCCTGGGACATCCACTACGTCGATCGCCTGCTCGCCCAGCTCGAGGCCAAGGCCGGGCTCGATCGCCCGATCCTGATCCACGCGCTGCTGGAGACGGCGCAGGGCGTCGTCAACGTCGAGGAGATCGCCGCCGCCAGCCCCCGCATGCAGGGGATGAGCTTCGGTCCCGCCGACCTCGCCGCCTCACGGCGGATGAAGACGACCCGCGTCGGCGGCGGCCACCCCGGCTACCGCGTGATGGAGGACCCTGCCGATCCCGAGAACCCCGAGGACAACCGGGTCAGCGCCCAGCAGGACCTATGGCACTACTCGATCGCCCGCATGGTCGACGCCTGCGCCTCGACCGGGATCCTGCCCTTCTACGGCCCCTTCGGCGACATCAAGGACACTGCCGGCTGCGAGACCCAGTTCCGCGCCGCCTTCCTGATGGGCTGCGTCGGCGCCTGGTCGCTGCACCCGGTCCAGATCGGCATCGCCAAGAAGGTCTTCAGCCCACCGCCGGAGGAGGTCAAGTTCGCCAGGAAGGTCCTGGAGGCGATCCCCGACGGCCGCGGCGTCCACATGATCGACGGCAAGATGCAGGACGACGCGACCTGGAAGCAGTGCAAGGTGATGGTTGAGCTGGCCGAGATGTTGGCTGCGAAGGATCCTGAGTTGGCTGAGTCGTATGGGATGTAGGGACTGAGCGCCTGGCCGCGGGTCCTGTCGTGGGGGCTGGGTGGCCGTCGCTTGCGCTGCGATCTGCTCCGGGCGACGGGATCCCGCCCTCATAGCTTCGAGACCTCGCCCTCCACAGACTCCGCCCTGCGCGAGACCACCCAGCCCCCACGCCACCCGCGGACTAGGCCCACCAGGGGCCAGAGCCCAAGCGAGTCAGCCGGGTTCGCTTGCTTGGGAACAGCAGCTCTACCCTCTCCCCCTTTGGAGCTTAGGAGCGGCTCGAACTCTCCAGCTGGATCGCTGCTTGACGGCAGCTCCAGGCCCTCTCCCGCTTCGGCTATCGAGGATGTTTGCTCAGCCGGGACGGTTACTCGCGGGGGGTGGCATCGGGGTGGGGTGGTCTCGCGCCGGGCGGAGTCTGCGAAGGGCAAGCTTTCGTCCCCAGGGGCGAAGCCGAACCTCCGCCCGGAGCAGATCGCAGCCCAAGCGAGGGCCACCCCACCCCGATGACAGGACCCGCCGCGCCTACCCCAGCACGGCGGCTGTCCGTCCCTAACTAAGCCGCGCTTCGAGCGCCTCGAGCTGCGCCGTCAGCTCAGGCGGCAACTTGTCGCCGAACTTGGCCAGGTGCTCCTTGACCTGCGGCAGCTGCTGCTTGACGAGGTCCTCGTCTACGGAAAGGAGGTCTTTCATCGCCTCGGCCGAGATCTCGAGGCCGTCGGTGTTGATCGCGCCCTCTGTCGGCAGCAAGCCGATCGGGGTCTCGACGGCGTCGGCCTCGTTCTCGCAGCGGCGGAAGACCCACTCGAGGACGCGGCTGTTCTCGCCGAAGCCGGGCCAGAGGAACTTGCCGTCGGCGTCTTTGCGGAACCAGTTGACGTAGAAGACCCGGGGCAGCTCGGCTCCCTCGCGCTTGCCCACCTTGAGCCAGTGAGCGAAGTAGTCGGCCATGTTGTAACCGCAGAAGGGCAGCATCGCCATCGGGTCGAAGCGCAGTTGGCCGACCTCGCCGGCCGCCGCCGCGGTCGTCTCCGAGGACATCGTCGCCCCCATGAAGACGGCGTGCTCCCAGTCGAAGGCCTCGTGGACGAGCGGCACCACCGTCGCCCGGCGGCCACCGAAGAGGAAGGCATCGATCGCCACCCCGGCGGGGTCCTCCCACTCCGGCGCGATCGCCGGGCACTGCGCGGCGGGCGTCGTGAAGCGGGCGTTGGGGTGGGCGGCGGGGGTCTCGGACTCGGGCGTCCAGTCGTTGCCGTGCCAGTCGATCACGTGCTCGGGCGCCTCGCCGGTCATCCCCTCCCACCAGATGTCGCCGTCGTCGGTCTTGGCGCAGTTGGTGAAGATCGAGTTGCGCTCGATCGTGTCCATCGCGTTGGGGTTCGTCTTGTGGCTCGTGTTGGGGGCGACGCCGAAGAAGCCGTACTCGGGGTTGACCGCGTAGAGCTTGCCGTCCTCGCCGAACTTCATCCAGGCGATGTCGTCGCCGATCG
>DATCBF010000043.1:0-14951 GCA_036512025.1 Solirubrobacterales bacterium | reverse complement strand
CCGTAGTGGCCGATCCCGCGCACGGCGCCGTCGAGCAGGTGGCGCGAGCGGACCGAGTCGAGCTCGCCGAAGCGCAGCGAGTCGAGGATCGCGATCGGCCGCGCCCCCAGCGCGAAAACGTCGCGGAGGATGCCGCCGACCCCGGTCGCCGCCCCCTGAAAGGGCTCGACCGCGCTCGGGTGGTTGTGGGACTCGACCTTGAAGGCGATCGCGTGGCCGTTGCCGATGTCGACGGCGCCGGCGTTCTCGCCCGGGCCCATCACCACCCGCTCGCCCTCGGTCGGCAGCCGCCGCAGCAGCTTGCGCGAGTGCTTGTAGGAGCAGTGCTCAGACCAGAGCAGGCTGAACATCGCCAGCTCGACCCCGTTCGGCTCGCGCCCGTGCTTCTCGCAGATCAGCTCGAACTCGGCGTCGGTCAGGCCGAGCTCGCGATGCTTGGAGACCTCGACCGTCACGCCGCCACCATCTGCATCGCTTCGAAGACCCTCAGGCCGTCGGTCGAGCCGGTCAGCGGGTCGACCGCGTGCTCGGGGTGCGGCATCAGGCCGATGACGTTGCCGCCCGCGTTGCTGACTCCGGCGACGTCGCGGGCCGAGCCGTTCGGGTTCTGCCCGGGCGCGTAGCGATAGGCCACCTGCCCGCCGGCCTCGATCGCGTCGAGCACAGAGTCGGGCGCCCAGTAGCGCCCTTCCCCATGCTTGACCGGAACCGAGATGGTCTCGCGTTTGCTGGATGAACCACGCTCTGGTGTGGTCTCCGCAGCAAACGCGTTCTCAGGGATCAGGTCAACCTGGCGGCAGAGGAAACGCTGGTCCTCGTTGAGGAGGAGTGCGCCCGGCAACAACTTGGCCTCGCAGAGGACCTGGAAGCCGTTGCAGATCCCCAACACCGGGCCGCCCGCGGCGGCGAACTCGGCGACCGCCCCCATCGCCGGTGAGAAGCGGGCGATCGCCCCCGCCCTCAGGTAGTCGCCGTAGGAGAAGCCGCCGGGGATGACGATCGCCTCGATCCCCGAGAGGTCCCGCTCCTCGTGCCAGACCAGCCGCGCCTCGCCGAGCAGCGAGCAGGCGTGGAGGGCGTCACGCTCGTCGCACGACCCGGGGAATTGGAGAACTCCCCAGATCACAGGGTCTGGATCTCGAAGTCCTCGATCAGCGGGTTCGCGAGCAGCTTCTCGCAGAGCTCGGAGAGGCGCTCGGGGTCCTCGGCCTCAAGCTCGACCATGCGGCCGACCCGGACATGCTCGATGCCCTCGAACCCGAGCGCCGGCAGCGCCCGCTCGACTGCCTTGCCCTGTGGGTCGAGGATGCCCTCCTTGGGCCGGATCAGGACCCGGGCTTTCAGAACCGCCGCTCCGTGATCCGCTCGTAGGCCTCGATGTATTTGGCCCGCGTCTGCTCGACCACATCGGGCGGCAGCTCCGGGGCCGGCGGCGTGTGGTCCCAGCCGGCCTCGTCGGCCCAGTCGCGCACGTACTGCTTGTCGAAGGAGGGGGGAGTGGCGCCGGGGCGGTGGGCCTCGGCCGGCCAGAAGCGGGAGGAGTCCGGGGTCAGCACCTCGTCGGCGAGGACGATCTCGGCCCCGGCGTGGCTGCCGAACTCGAACTTGGTGTCGGCGAGGATGATCCCGCGCTCGGCCGCGTGTTCGGCGCCGCGGCTGTAGACCTCGACCGAGACCCGCCGCAGCTCCTCCATCAGCGCCCTGTCGCCGACGATCTCCGCCGCCCGCTCGAAGTCGACGTTCTCGTCGTGGTCGCCGATCTCGGCCTTGGTCGCGGGGGGGAAGATCGGCTCCGGCAGCTTGTCGGACTCCAGCAGCCCAGCTGGCAGCTCGATCCCGCAGACCGAGCCCGACTGGCGGTATTCCTTCCAGCCGGAGCCGGAGAGATAGCCGCGGACCACGCACTCGACCGGGTACATCTCCAGTCGCCGCACCCGCATCGCCCGTTCCGCCACCTCCTCGGGAACGTCGTCAGAGAGGAAGTGGTTGGGGACGATGCCGGCGGTCAGCTCGAACCAGAATTCCGAGATCCGGTTCAGCACCTTGCCCTTGTCGGGGATCGCGGTCGGCATCACCACGTCATAGATCGAGATCCGGTCGGAGGCGACCATCAGCAGGTCGTCCTCCCACTCGTAGATCTCCCGGACCTTTCCCGAGGAATGGAGCTTGAGGTCGGCGACCGGAGTCATTGACTCGATGCTAGCTGGCGCGCTGGCGGACCGATGTGTCGAGGGTCAGCTCGTGGCGCCGTCGCCGGCAAAGCGGCGCAGAGCCCAGAGGACGAGCTCGTCGCGTGCTGCCGGATCGCGCGGGGCGTCATGGAGGTGGACGCCCTCGACGATGGCGACTATCGCCGCGGCCGCCATCTCGGCGTCGTCTTCCCCGAGCCCCGTTGCGGCGAAGATGTCGCAGAGGCGCTGGTCGAGTGAGGTGTGGAAGTCCTCGTGGATGGCGGCGACCGTAGCCGAGTGTTTCGCCCGCTCGTGCACCGCCACGGTGAGGTTCGCGACCTCGTCGAGCTCGGCCAAGGCGGTCCGGGCGCGCTGATCGAGAGATACGTCGGATTCCGCATCGACACGAGCCATCGCCCGTTCCTGGCGCCTGCTCATGACCGCCGCGAGGACATCGTCCTTGCTCGGGAAATACCAGTAGACCGCGTTGCTCGACACCCCGGCGCCGCGGGCGATCGCCGCCATCGTCGTCACCTCGAATCCGTCCTCAAGCAGGAGCAGCTCAGCGGCGTCGACGATCTGGGCGGCCTTCGCGTCACGGTCGAGGTGGGGGCGGTTGGCGGGCATCTCGGCGGTCTCTTGATTCCTATTCAAGAGCAATGCTACTCTTGAATCTCAGTCAAGAGATGAGAGGAGCCGCATGCCAGGCGAGGCGACGAGGTCAAAGGAAGCAGTGGCTGCAGGGGAGCCGGGTACCCTGTGGACATGAGCTTGCCGCCTGAACCAAAGAACTCGCCGCTGGTTCAGACGCTGCGCTGGGCCTTCCGCCCGCTTCCGTTCATGCAGGAAAGTCGCGAAAAGTACGGCGACAACTTCAGCGTCAAGTTCCTCGGCTTCGAGCGGCCGATGGTGATGATCTCCGACCCGAAAGCGATCAAAGCCCTCTACATGGAGCGTGAGCACGGGCTGCCGCCGGGGCGCAACATCTTCCTCGAACCGATCCTCGGCTCACGCTCGTTGCTGCTGCTCGAAGGCGCCGACCACCTCGCCCACCGCAAGCTGATGCTGCCGGCCTTCCACGGCGAGCGAATGCGCTCCTATGAGTCGATCCTCACCGAGATCGTCGATGCCGAGATCGATTCCTGGCCGCTCGGCGAGGAGTTCGCGATCCATCCTCGGATGCAGGCGATCACCCTGGAGGTGATCCTCCGCGTCGTCTTCGGCGTCGCCGAGGGCCCGCGGCTGGCGCAGCTTCGGGACCGCCTCGGCAAGCTCTTGGTCGAGACCTCCTCGCCGGTCACCCAGATGATGATCCTCGCCACCCGCCGCTTCGGCAGCCGCTACCCGCTGGAGAAAATCGAAAAGCAGATGAAGAAGGTCGACGAGCTGCTCTACGCCGAGATCGCCGAGCACCGCCGCAGGGACGATCTCGAGGAGCGTGACGACATGCTCTCGGCGCTGATCCTGGCTCGCTTCGAGGATGGCGAGGGGATGACCGACACCGAGCTGCGCGACGAGCTGATGACGTTGCTGCTGGCCGGTCACGAGACGACGGCGACCGGGCTGGCCTGGGCCTTCGACCTGCTGCTGCGTCACGCGGCGCCGATGCAGCGCCTGCGCGACTCGCTCGAGGACGGCTCCGACGAGTACATGCGGGCGACGATCTCGGAGTCGCTGCGACTGCGACCGGTGGTTCCGCTCGCCGGTCGTCGCCTCGCCAAGGACCTGGAGACCGATGGCCTTTCGCTGCCGGCCGGGACCGACGTCACCCCGGCGATCTGGCTTGCCCATACCCGTGCCGACGCCTACCCCGAGCCCTTTGCCTTCCGTCCCGAGCGCTTCTTGGACGATGCGCCCGACACCTACGCCTGGGTCCCCTTCGGCGGCGGCGTCCGCCGCTGCATCGGCGCCTCGTTTGCCGAGTTCGAGATGCGGATCGTGCTGCGCGAGGTCCTCACCCGCTGCGAGCTGCGCAAGGCCAGCCCGATGCCGGAGCGAATTGGCCGCCGCAACGTCACGCTTTCCCCGCGTGACGGCACGCCCGTCGTCGTCACCGCGCGCCACCCGGCGCGCGAGCGCGGTCTCGTCGCCGCTTAGCCCTTACCCTTAGCCGCGGCCTTGGCCAGTGGATGCTGCTTGGCCCAGTCGGCGATCGCGCCGGAGCCGGAGATCACTTCGCCGTCGTCGAGGACGAGGATCGGCACCTCATTGGCGCCGCTCAGCTTCTTCACCTCGGCCCGGTCCTCGCCGCGACTGCCCCAGGTCCACGGCATCAGCCGGTAACCACCGACCGTCTTCAGCTCGTACTCATAACCGGCGCTGTCGAGAGCCTTGCCGGCCTTCCCGCAGGGGTGGGCGAAGCTGGGGCCATGTGTCTTCTGTCGACAGGTGTAGAGGACCATCGCCTCAACCGTACATGCTTCGTTATCCCTTATCCGCAATAGCCCGAAAAAGGGAACAGTGCGATGTTTAGCGCAGCGCTTCGACCCGCTCGAAAACTTCGGGCAGGTGGGTGAGGTAGGCGCCGTAGTCGAAGACGGCGTCGAGGTCGAGGTCAGGCGCCGCGGCGCCGAGCAGCCGGCGGAACTCGGTGCCCGTGTCCCAGGCGCGCTGGGCGTTCTCCTGGACCACGCGGTAGGCGTCGTCACGGGTCATCCCCGACTCGACCAGCGCCGTCAGCGCCCGCTGGCTGAAGAGGGCGCCGTGGGTCAGCTCAAGGTTCTCGAGCATGCGCTCGGAACGGATCGTCATCCCGCTCGCCACGCCGGTCGCCAGGTGCTGCATGTAGTCGAGCAGGATCGTCGAGTCGGGCAGGGTTACGCGCTCGGCGCCGGAGTGGGAGATGTCGCGCTCGTGCCAGAGGGCGACGTTCTCGAGGCCGGCCTGGGCGTAGCCGCGGAGGACGCGGGCGAGGCCGGTGATCCGCTCGGTGCGGATCGGGTTGCGCTTGTGAGGCATCGCCGAAGAGCCCTTCTGGCCGGCGCCGAACGGCTCCTCGACCTCGCGCACCTCGGTCCGCTGCAGATTGCGCACCTCGGTCGCGAAGCGCTCAAGGCCGGCGCCGGCGATCGCGATCCGCGAGGTCAGCACCGCGTGGCGGTCGCGCGGGATCACCTGGGTGGCGACATCCTCGCGCTTGAGGTTGAGCCGCTCCATCACCCGCGCCTCGACCGCGGGCGGCACCGAGGCGTAGGTGCCGACGGCGCCGGAGAGCTTGCCGAAGGCGAGCTGCTCGAAGGCGTCGCCGAGGCGGTCGAGGTTGCGGTCGGCCTCGAAGGCGAAGCCGGCCAGCCGCAGGCCGAAGCTGGTCGGCTCGGCGTGGACGCCGTGGGTGCGGCCGACGCAGAGCGTGTCGCGCTGCTCCAGCGCTCGCTCGACCAGCGCGTCGCGGTAGGCGCGCGCTCCGGCCAGCAGGATCTCGCCGGCCTGGCGCAGCTGTAGCGCCAGCGCCGTGTCGAGCACGTCGGAGGAGGTGAGGCCGTAGTGGATCCAGCGCCCGTGCTCGCCGACCGAGCCGGCGACGACGTCGACGAAGGCGGCGACGTCGTGGTCGGTGACCTGCTCGCGCTCGTCGACAGCCGCGACGGTGAAAGCGGCGTTCGCGCGCGCCGCCGCGACCGCCTCCGCTGGCACCACGCCCTCCTCGGCCCAGGCCTCGGTTGCGGCCAGCTCGACCTCGAGCCAGCACTCCATCTTGCGCTGCGGGGTCCAGACGGCCCCGATCTCAGGGCGGGTGTAGCGCGGGATCACGCGTTGATTATCCGGGCCGCGAGGACGCCGGCGTTTTTGGCGCCGTCGATCGCGACGCAGGCGACTGGGATACCCGGCGGCATCTGCACCGCCGAGAGCAGGGCGTCGAGCCCGCCGAGGCTCTTGCCGAGGATCGGAACGCCGATCACCGGCAGGTCGGTGTGGGCAGCAGCGACGCCGGGCAGCGCCGCCGACATCCCCGCCCCGGCGATGATCACTTTCAGTCCGCGCATCCGCGCGTTGGTGCAGTAGTCGGTGACCATCTCCGGGTCGCGATGGGCGCTCATCACCCGCACCTCGAAGGAAATGCCGGCGTCGGCAAGTGCCGTCTCGGCCGGCTTCATCTTCTCCATGTCGTTCTTCGACCCCATGATGATCCCGACCAGGGGAGTCTCGGCGGCGATCTCCTCAAAGGCCTGCTCGACGGCCGGCATCGGGGTCGACTCTGACTCTGTGGGCTGTGGCTCCTCTGAGATCTCGCTCATCCTGTCCTCTCGGTTCTAGCTGGGGATCCGATCCACCGCTCGGGCGGCGATGTCGGTGCGCATCTGCTTGCCGTCGAACTCGATCCGGCGAGCAGCATCGTATGCGCGATCGCGGGCCTCGGCGGGCGAGCCACCGAGCGCGGTCAGGTTGAGGACCCGACCCCCGGCGGTGACGATCTCTCCGTCGCGCTCCGCGGTGCCCGCGTGCGTCACCTCGGCCAACCCAGCCGCCGCATCCAGGCCGGATATCGCGTCCCCTTTCGAGGAGGACTCTGGATAGCCGGCCGAGGCGAGCACCACCGTCACCGCCCAGTCCTCGCCGAACTCGGCGCCGGCGCCGGCCAGGCCGCCGGGCTCGCGCGCCGCCAGGCAGAGGTCGACCAGGTCCGAGCGCAGCCGCGGCAGCACCGCCTGCGTCTCGGGGTCACCGAAGCGGGTGTTGAACTCGAGCACCTTGGGCCCGTCGGGGCCGATCATCAGCCCGGCGTAGAGGACCCCATGGAAGGGGCGTCCGCGCCGCGCCATCGCCGCCACGATCGGGCGGTGGACGGTGTCGACGAGGTCGGCCACCTCCTCGGGCCCGAAGCCGGGGACCGGCGAGTAGCTGCCCATCCCGCCCGTGTTCGGCCCCTCGTCGCCGTCGAAGATCCGCTTGTAGTCCTGGGCGGGGGCCAGGGCGACCACGTTCTCGCCATCGCAGATCGCAAGCAGCGAGAGCTCCTCGCCCTCGAGGAACTCCTCCAGCACCACCGTGGTCTCGCCGAAGCGCCGCTCGGTGAAGAAGACGTCGACCGCGGCGCGCGCCTCGGCTTCGCCGGCGCAGACGATCACTCCCTTGCCGGCCGCCAGGCCATCGGCCTTGAGCACAGCCGGATAGGAGGCGCAGGCCAGCTGCTCGATCGCTTCGGCGCGGCTGCGCAGGAGGACGTGGGAGGCGGTCGGCACGCCCGCCTCGGCCATCAGCTCCTTGGAGAAGGCCTTCGATCCCTCCAGCTCGGCGGCGGCGGCGCTCGGTCCGAAGGCGGCGATCCCGGCGTCCTCGAGCGCGTCGACGACCCCGGCGACAAGCGCTGCCTCCGGCCCGACCACGACCAGGTCGACCCGCTGCTCCCGGGCGGCGGCGACGATCGCCTCGACGTCGTCGGCCGCGATCTCCGGCAGGCACGTCGCCTCGGCCGCGATCCCGGCGTTGCCGGGCGCGCAGAGCAGCTCGGGGGAATGGGCCGAGCGTGCGAGCGCCCGCACGATCGCGTGCTCGCGCCCGCCCCCGCCGATGACGAGAATCTTCAAGCGCCGCCCCGGCCTTTACAGAGAGTCGGTGAGGACATCGGTGGGCATCGCGGTCAGCGTCTGGCTGGCCATCGTGCCCCGCGAGCCGAGCTCGACCGAGACCTTGGCCATCGTCTGCTCGTCGGGCGCTTCGACGATCGTGACGAAGTCGTACTGGCCCAGGGTCGCGTACTGGGCGACGACTTTGGCGCCGATCTGCTCGACCTCCTTGTTGACCTCGGCCACGCGGGCGGGGTTGTTCTTCAGGGTCCTGACGCCGTCGGCGGTCAGGTTGGTCAGCATCACGTAAATGGGCATGTCGTTCCTCTCGCGGGGGGTTCTGCCTCTACGTTACGCGAGCAGCCCCGGGTCCGCCCCCGTCCGCTCAGCCGACGATCTGCGCCGGCACTTCGGAGAGCAGCTCGGCCAGGGCATCGATCTGCTGCGCCAGCTTGCGGGTGTCGGCGCTCGTCAGTTCCGTGTAGGAGACGAAGCCGGCGCCGTCGCGGTAGGGCTTGAGGGAGGCGTAGACGTCCTTGAAATGGGCCTCGATTTCCTTGGCCAGCTTCGGGTCGCTCTTCTCCAGCAGCGGCTCGACCGCTTCGAAGGCCACCTCGGCGCCTTCGACGTTGGCCTCGAAGTCGACCAGGTCGATGTGGGAGTAGCGCTCCTCCTCACCCGTGATCTTGGAGGCGGAGACCTCGCTCAGCAGCTCGTTGGCGCCGTTGGCGATCTGCACCGCCTGCAGGCTCACGTTCTTGACTTTGGACTGCAGTTCTTCGACGTCGGCCTGTAGCTGCTTGGCGACCGGCGCCATCCCGGCTGTCGTGTCTTCAACCCAGAGCGCTTTCTCGATCCGGTGGAAACGCCGAATTCGTCGGCCGGGACATCGTTGGCACGGGCATCGATCCGCGGGTCGAGGTTGCCGAATGACTCGGCCACCGGCTCGATCCGCTCATAGGGGATGCGGGCCGCGGCGTAGAGGGATTTCGCTTCGGCGACATTGCCGGCGACCACGGCAGCCACGAACGGGGTGGTCTTCGCGACCAGCTCGTCGGTGTTCTGCTCCAGATAGCGGCGGTATTTGGAGATTGCCGCTTCGACCTCGGCGCTGTCCTTTGCCTTCAACGTGCCGCTGATCGTCAGGGTCCCACGTTCGTTGGAGCCGCCCGGGCAGTAGATGACGTATTCACCCTGCTCCAAGGTCAGCGCGAAGCTGCCGGAGAGGCCTTCGGTGAGGTTCTCTTTCTCGCCCAGCACCGTTTCGCCGTCGAGGATCTCCATCTCCGTCACCTTCGAGGTGCCGGAGTTTTCGACTTCGAACTCGATCGGCCCGGCAGCCGCCTTCGCGTCGTGCGGGACGCAGCCCGCATCGGTCAGCTTGAAGGCCATCTTCTTGGCGTCGGCCGGAGCTTCTTCGCTGGAGCCGCAGCCGGCGGCAAGGATCGCGACCAGGCTGAAACCGGCGGTGATCAGCGCTGTGCGAACGGGGATGCGGGTCATCTGGTGAAGCTCCTTTTCGAGGTGGCCTGGGCGAGAGTTAGGGGACCCTACAAAAGCCGATCTAAGAAGTCGGGATAGTCAGCCGAGCAAGGTTTCGCCGACGTAGCCGCCGCGGCGAGCGCCCGGCGGCACCGCGAAGACGGCGCTGCCGACGTGCTTGATGTACTCGTCGAGCGCGTCGTGGGAGCCGAGCCGCCGCTGGATCGCGACGAACTGCTTCTCCGGGTCGCGCTGGAAGCAGATGAAGAAGAGGCCGGCATCGAGCTCGCCGAGACGCGGGTCGACCCCGTCGGTAAACGAGTAGCCACGCCGCAGGATCCGCTCGCCGTTGTTGGCCGAGGCGGAGGCGAGCCGGACGTGGGCGTCGACCGGGATCGCCGGCTTGCCATCCTTTTCGGCCTCGAGGTCGAGGGGGTCGAACTCGTCGCTCTCGCCCAGCGGCGCGCCGCTGTACTTGGCCCGGCCGATCGTTTCTTCCTGGTCGCCGAGGGCGGAGCGGTCCCAGACCTCCAGCAGCATCCGGATCCGGCGGGTGACCATGTAGCTGCCGCCGCGCATCCAGGCCGGCCCGTCGCCATCCCCGAGCCAGACGTGGCGGCGCATCGCCTCCAGGTCCTCGGCCCGGATGTTGGCGGTGCCGTCTTTGAAGCCCATCAGGTTGCGCGGGGTCTCCTGGCTGCGGCTGGTGCTCGACGTCCGCCCAAAGCCGAGCTGGGACCAGCGCATCGCCACCGTGCCGCGTCCGATCCGAGCCAGGTTGCGGATCGCGTGGAAGGCGACCTGGGGATCGTCCGAGCAGGCCTGCACGCAGATGTCGCCGCCGCCGTTCTCAGCGTCGAGCTCGTCGCCGGGCAGGGGCGGGATGTCACGCAGCGCAGGGGGGCGTTTCCCGGCCAGGCCCAGGCTCTGGCGTTCGAACAAGCTGGGGCCGAAGCCGATCGTCACGGTCAGGCGAGAGGGGGGCAGGCCGACCGTCTCGCCGGTGTCCTGCGGTGGCGCCAGTCGCTCGCTGTTGACGTCGCCGATCAGCTCGCCGCCGGCCATTTCCGCCGCTGCCAGTGACCATTCGCGCAGCATTTCCCGCAACTCGGCACGACTTCCATCGACCAGGTCGAAGGCGGCGAAATGGAGGCGGTCCTGGGCGGGAGTACCGATCCCGGCCTGGTGTTCGCCATAGAAGGGGACCGAGCCGCCGCCGTCATCGGCCTCCGCGGTCTCGTGCCCGACCAGATAGCCACCGGCGCCGAGGCCGACCCCGGCCGCGCCGACCCCGGCCGAAGCCAGCAGTTTGCGACGGGTTATCGGACTCATGATTAGGGAACCCTAATCACAACCCTGGGTATCTGCGGAGCGCTCAGTAGCCGGGCGGGTGCCGCACGACGAAGCCTTCCGGGTAAGGAGGCTCGACGTGCCAGCGTGGGCCGGTGCCGCTGGCGTCGCCGACCGTGTCCCAGCGCAGGCCGGCGATCTCGGCGTAGGTATGGGTCGGGCTGGCGTAGATCGTGATCCAGCGGCCGGGGCCGGGTTCGCCGTAATTCATCAGGTCACCCGAGGTCAGCGGCGTATCGAGCAGCCCGCCGCCGTAGAGGGCGAAGCTGACCGCGCCCGAGCAGTCGTAGCCGCTCGAGTACCAGGAGCCGTGGCCGCCGCCCCAGATGTAGGGGGTGGTGGAGATCGAGTTGGCAGCGTTGACCGCTGCCTTGACCGCGGGCGGAGCGTCCTGCGGCGGGTTGGCGAGGTTGTCGACGAGGGTCGAGGTCTCACCGGTCGGTCCGGGGCCGAGGCCGCCGAGCGGAGCATAGGACCAGGCGGCATAGGTGACTTTGCAGTTGCCTTCCATCTCTTCGGCCTGGTCGAGCACCTCCTGCACGTACCACTCGGCCTGGTTGTGGCTGAAGATGCCGGCGCGGAGGCTGCCACGCGACCAGATCAGACGGGCAAGGGTCGCGGCGGAGTCGGCCGGATCGCCGTGGCGAATGTGGCCGTCGTCGTCGCCGTCGACCCCGAAGTGCTTCCACTCGCTTGGTTCGAGGCCGAGCGGCCCGCTGCTGCGCAGCTCTGCTTTGGTCATTCCGGCGCCGAAGCTCGACTCCAGCCTGGCAATTGCGGCCAGTGCCCAGACGCCGCGACGCCCGAGGTCGTAGCGAGCAGCCGCGCTCTGGAAGGCGCTCATGTACGGGGCCGGAATTTCGCCGTTCCAGCCGGAGCCCGTCTTGCAGGTGAGAACCTGATGCTGGGGCTTGAGCGAGGCCTCGGTGATCGCCGAGCCGCCGACTTCGGGGGCGTAGCAGGCGGCATTGGAGAGCACCTCGGCGACGTACCAGTCGGCGTGGTTGTAGGCGAAAATCGCCCCGTAGGTGTCCTGGGGCATCCCGTTCGCGCTCAGGTAAGCCGCCGCGGCGAAGATCGCGTCTTCGGGGTTGAAGGGATCTTTGACGCCGTCGCCGTTGGCGTCGACGCCATAGCCGTTCCAGGTTTCGGGCATGAACTGCATCCAGCCCTCGGCTCCGGCCGAGGAGATGTTGAGGTTGGTGCCGAAGGCGGTCTCGACCTCGTTGATGCCGGCCAGCACCGAGGGGCCCTGCGGGCCGAGGCCGTAGGCGTCGGCGGCCCGCTGGTAGATCGGGACGAGCACCGGCGGCACGCCGGTGCTGGCGCAGGTCGAGGAGGGGATCGAGGGGATCGGAAAGCTTTCCGAGGGGGCGGGAGTGGGGGCGGCCCCGGTTTCGGTCGGCGCGACCGCTTCTTCGGTCGGCGCCGTTTCCTGTTCTGTCTTGGCGCCGTCGGCAGAGGTGCCACCGGTCACCTGGGTTCCCGCCGGCGCGCTTGTCGGCGCCGCCAGGGTGTCGCCCTGCTTGACCGTGCCTCCCGCTGTGGAGCTCACCGGCTGCGGCGGCGCGATCGCGGTGGTCGCGGGAAGGGGCGCCGTTGTTTCAGCCGCGGAGGCGGCCGGGGCGGCCAGCGCGGCGCCGACCGCCGCGACGGCGAGGGTGTTGCGAATCCTGCCCATCAGCCGAGCACGTTGGTGACGCGCCATTTGTTTTTGATCTGCTGCATATCGAGGCGTAGCTCGCTGGTCAAACCCACCCGCAACAGCGAAACGCTGACCGAGTAGATGCCGCCGTGCGATGGGCCCGCCACTACGTTCAACACCTTGGCCTTTGGAACCTTCACGTCAGCGGGAAGTCGCGGTGGCCGCTTCAGCAGGGTATGGGCGAGCTGTGGCGTTGCCGTTTCCAAAAAGTTGCCACGGACCTCGGATGCCTTATCGCCCGTCTCGTAGAGGACAAAGGCATTGGCGAACTGGTGCGCGACTTTGATCGCGGCCGGGCCCGCCGGCGCGCCCGCGATAGCGGCAGAGCTGGGGCCCTTGGCGGTGGGGGCATCGGGAGCGGCCGCGGTCGGTTCCCGGCCGGGGGCTTTTGCCGGGGCCTTTGCCCGGGCCTGGGAAATGTCTCCCACGCTGTTGGTGGCCTGTGGCTCGAAGACAGGTGACGCGCCGTGCAGGACCGGCGCCGGTGGCGCCGGCGCCTTGGTCGACTGGTGGATGATCGGGAGGCGTGGAGGAGCCGGGGCCTGTGCGACCCGCGCCTCACCGCCGTTGTCCGGCGCGGCCCAGATCAGGCCGGCGACCCCGGCCCCGATTGCGGCGACGATGACAAGGGCCAGGCCGGCGGCCCGCAGCGGCCCGTCCCAACCGCTGGTCCGCTCCTGGACCGGCCAGATCAGGCCTCGCTCGAGAGCCCAGGCGATCCGTTCGAAGGGCCACTTGACGAAGTCGAGAGCGGCGCGAAAAGAGTCGCCGGCGCCCCAGACCACGCGCTCCTCAACGGCCCAGGCGGCATTGGCAAGGGAGGAGCGCAACCCGGTGGGCGTGTGAGTTTGTGTCGACATCTGTCTCGTAACTTTGGGGCGAAGAAATAAACCCCTCGGCAAAGTGTGCCTTAGACGGCGGCCGAGCGCACGTCGAAGGTCAATTCCCCACCTTCCACATCAACTTTAACGGCATCCCCGTCTCCGAAGTCACCTTCGAGCATCTTGATCGCCAATTTGTCAACAAGTTGTTTCTGGATTACCCGCTTCAGGGGCCGGGCGCCGTAGGTCGGGTCGTAGCCGAGGTTGCCGAGCAGGGCGCGCGCCTCCTCGCTCAACTCGACCTCGATCCCGCGCTCGCCGACGCGGCCGATCAGCTGCTGTACCTGTAACTCGACGATGCGGCCGATGTCGCGCTTTGAGAGACGGTGGAAGATCACCGTGTCGTCGATCCGGTTGAGGAACTCGGGCTTGAAGGTCGCCGCCAGCACCTCTTCAATCTGCTCGCGGATCTTCTCGCCGACCGACTCGCCGACGATCCGGTCGCTGCCGACGTTGGAGGTCATGATCAGGACCGTGTTGGTGAAGCTGACAGTGCGCCCCTGGCCGTCGGTCAGGCGGCCGTCGTCCATGATCTGCAGCAGCGTGTTGAAGACATCGGGGTGGGCCTTCTCGATCTCGTCGAGCAGGACGACGGCGTAGGGGCGGCGGCGCACCGCCTCGGTCAGCTGCCCACCCTCCTCATAGCCGACGTAGCCGGGTGGGGCGCCGATCAGTCGCGCCACCGTGTGCTTCTCCATGTACTCGGACATGTCGAGGCGGATGATCGCCTGCTCGGAATCGAACATCAGCTCGGTCAGAGCTTTGGCCAGCTCGGTCTTGCCGACTCCGGTCGGGCCGAGGAAGAGGAAGCTGCCGATCGGTCGGTTCGGGTCCGACAGCCCGGCCCGCGAGCGCCGCAGCGCGTTGGCGACGGCCGAGATCGCCTCCTCCTGTCCGATCACCCGCTGGTGCAGGCGATCCTCCATCTGGATCAGCTTCTCGACTTCCCCCTCCAGTAGGCGGCTGACCGGGATCCCCGTCCACTTGGCGACCACCTCGGCGATGTCCTCCTCGGTCACCTCCTCGGTCAGCATCGTGGCGCCGCCGGCGTGGAGTTCGGCCAGTCGCTCTTTCTGGGCGGTCACGGTTTTTTCCAGCTCAGGGATCTCCCCGAATTTCAACTTCGCGGCCTGCTCGAGGTCGGTCTCGCGTTCGGCCCGCTCGACCTCACGGCCGGCCTCCTCGAGTCGGGCGTTGGCCGCCTTGATCGAGTCGATTGCCTCCTTCTCGTTCTGCCAGCGCGCCTTCATCTCGCCCGAGCGCTCGCCGAGCTCGGCGAGCTCGGCCTCGAGCGCGTCGAGACGCGCCTTGGAGGCGTCGTCCTTCTCGTTCTTCAGCGCCTCGCGCTCGATCTCGAGCTGCTGCGCCCGCCTCTCGACCTCGTCGATCTCGGTCGGCATCGAGTCGATCTCGATCTTCAGCCGCGAGGCGGCCTCGTCGATCAGGTCGATCGCCTTGTCGGGCAGGAAGCGGTCGGCGATATAGCGCTCCGAAAGCGTCGCCGCGGCGACCACCGCCGAATCGGAGATCCGCACCCCGTGGTGGACCTCGTAGCGTCCCTTCAGCCCGCGCAGGATCGCGATCGTGTCGGCGATGTCGGGCTCGCCGACGAGGACCGGCTGGAAGCGGCGCTCCAGGGCCGCGTCTTTCTCGATGTGCTTGCGGTACTCGTCGAGCGTGGTGGCGCCGACGGCGCGCAGCTCGCCGCGGGCCAGCATCGGCTTCAGCAGGTTGGCGGCGTCGACCGCGCCTTCGGCCGCGCCGGCGCCGACGATCGTGTGCAGCTCGTCGAGGAAGAGGACGATCTGGCCTTCGGCGTCCTGCACCTCAGAGAGCACCGCTTTCAGCCGCTCCTCGA
>DATCBF010000042.1:0-6882 GCA_036512025.1 Solirubrobacterales bacterium | reverse complement strand
AGGCCCGCTTTCGGTGATGGAGTACATGGGGGCTGAGCTGCCGGTGATCGCGACGGAGGTCGGCGGCCTTCCCGAGCTCGTCCGTGCCGAGAACGGCATCTTGATCCCCCCGCGGGACCCGGTCAGGCTTGCCGGGGCGATCGCGGAACTGCTCGGCGATCCCGAGCGCCGCCGGAACATGGGCAGGGCCGGCAAGAAGCTTCGCGACGAGGAATACGGCCTGGACCTCTACATCAAGCGACTGGAAGCCCTCTATCGGCGCCTGCTGGAGGCTGCCGGAGCGAAGGGCCCCCGGCGGATGCGGCCCCGCCGCTCACCGGCGCCGAAGTAGCCTGCTGCCGTAGTCGATCGCCGGCCGTGCCCGCCGCGGCAGGCGGCGCGTGAGCGGTGAGATCTTGAGCCTGAAGATGGTCGGGCCGTCGGCGTGGTAGACGCCGACTCGCTGCCTGGCGAAGTTCGATGCCTGGACCCGATAGGAAGAGAGCAAGGCGGCGGCCGAATAGCCGGCGCCTTCAGAGGCCCGCAGCACGCGGCCGTCGACGGCCCCGTACGGATAGGCGATCGAGGTGCACTCGACGCCGACCATCTCGGTGCATTCCCGCCGCGATGTCGTCAGCTGATCGCGCAGCTCGCCGTCGTCGAGCTGGGGGAGCCTGGGGTGGGTGAGCGAATGCGAGCCGATCTCCCAGCCGCTGCCGGCGAGCAGCCGGAGCTCCTCGACCGACATCGGCTCCAGCTCGCTCTCGTGCGGCCCGCCCAGCCAGCTGTCGATCCCGGCCCAGGTCAGTCGTCGCTGGCCCTGCATGAGCCGGGTGGGGATGAAGACGGTGGCCGGGATGCCATAGCTGTCGAGGATCGGTCGAGCCAGCTCATAGACGGATCGGTAGCCGTCGTCGAACGTCACCGCCACCGCCCGGCCTCGGAGGTCGCCGCGCGCCGCGCGGGTGAAGGTGGTCCCCTCATAGCCCCGCGATGCGAGAAGCTGGATCTGGGACTCGAAGCGCCGCGGAGTAACCGAGAGCGACGCCGGCCAGTTCTCGCTGACCGCGTGATAGCAGAGGACGAGAAGGTCGGTGTCAGTCATGGGGACAGCCTGATGTCTTCCCGATCAACGACACGGCTCCTGCTCCTCGCTCGATGCTTCAAACGATACGCCCGGGCTCTCTCGGCTGTTCCCTCGCGCTCGCCGGGCCGATGCGTAAGCTCGCGGGCGACCATGGGATTTACGAAGACGTTCGCGCCGACGTCGCTCGGCGACCGCGGCGGCGCGCCCGAGGAGGGCGAGTGGCGCGGTTGATACATCTCGCCGCCTACTCGCCGGCCCATGCCGGCTCGTTCGTCCCCTTCCTTCGGACCGTGCTCGATGCGGGGCAGGGGCGGGGCTGGAGCGTCGCCGCGGTGCTCCCGGGCAAGGCGGCCGGGAGAGATTGGGCCGATGAGTTTGAGCAGGCGGCGATCCCGGTCACATACATGGACGGCTCGCGGCGGTCGCTGACCCGTCGGATTCGCGATTGCCTCGGCGACGGCGACGAGCCCACGATTCTCCATACCCACTTCACCTCTTATGACCTGCCGTCCGCGCTCGCCGCCCGCGGTCGCCCGAACGTGACCGTGTACTGGCATATCCACACCGTGCTCTCAGGCCGTCCGCGGGCGCGTCTTGCGAACGGCCTCAAGTTCACGCTCGCGCGGCGGGGGGTGGACCGACTCCTGACTCCGGCCGAAGACGTCGCGACAGAGTTGATCCGGCGTGGCGCGCCCCGCGACAAGGTCTCCGTATTCCCCAACACCATCGATTCCCGGGCTTTCGGAATGCTCTCGCCGGCGCAGAGGGCTGCCTCCCGCGAGGACTTGGAAATCCCGGCCGATCGCGAGGTCCTGTTGCACTTCGGGCGCGATTGGCAGATCAAGGACGGCGACATATTCCTTGACGCCCTCGCGGCCTTGCTCGAGCAGGGGAGGCCGGTGACCGGCGTCATCAGCCAGGGTGGCGATGTGGCGCGTCAGGCAGCGCGCCGCCGTGGCCTTGAGGAGCAGGTGCGGGTGATAGCGCCGTTGCCGAGCTCGCACGACCTCTATGGGGTCGCGGATCTGCTGGTGGCCAGCAGCCGGGGGGAGACGATGCCGTTCGCGGTGATCGAGGCGCTTTGCAGCGGCATCCCGGTGGTGGCGAGCGATTTGGCCGGCCATCGCTACCTGAGCGACCGAGTCCGATCCTGCGTGATCGCGCCTCGCGACTCCGCCCAGATGGCGGCGGCGATCGCGACTTTTCTCGATATGGACCCCCGGGAACGGCGGGCTCAGGCCGAGGCGTCGCACGCCTGGGTCAGGGAGCATCTCGATGTGCGCGAGGCCGCCGGGCGCCTGCTCGACGAATACGAGCAGAGCTTCGGCGGGGCGAGCCGGTTGAGCGGAGGCCCACGATGAGCGCCCCGGGGTGCGTGTACGTGCCTGCGGGCTCGCGGATCGCCACCTTCGCGAAGACGCTGGCCGGGCTCTGGAGGCTGGGCCCGCTGCTCGACTCTCCACAAAGCCAGGCGGTCGGCTTCGGTTGGCACGAGGAGGCGTCGCAGCTTCGCGCACAGGTCGACGAGGGCCGCCTCGCCGGCGCGGTGGTTTTCGCCGACCGGCCCGGCCCGGAAGGGGCCGGCATACCCAGCCGTGGCTGGGTGTCCGGCGTCGCCTCATTTGGCCCAGGGCTCCGTGTCAATGGCCGTTTCTGCCTGCTCGACGGGACGCCGGCGGTGCGTTCCTCGTTGGGCGCGCACGCGGTGCGCGACGGGCGTTGGATGGTGGTGGGCGCCGACCCTGAGAGCAGCTGGGGCACTCTCGGCGACTTCTGGGTGCTGCCGGCGCTGGCCGATTTCCTGATCGAGGTCCTCGACCGGCCCCTTGTCATGCTGCCGCCGCTCGGCTGGGTGCGCTACGACGACCTCCCCGGGACCGCCTACCACCAGGTCAGCGGACGGGACAAGGGCGATAAGCGTGTCCGGCGGCGGATCGAAACGGTGACAAAGACGTTCGCCGAGCACGGCTCTCCGATCAATCTCGCGCTCGCCTCACGCGCGCTCGTCGAGGGCGAGGAGGTCGGGATCGAGGAGGTCTGGCCCGAGTCGATCGAGGCGGTCGGAGAGGGCATCGAAGCGGGGGCGCTGGAGCCGGTCTGCCATGGGTATCTGCATCTGAATACCGAGGCTTGGGCGCGCGGGGAGGTGAACCCCCGGGAGTTCAAGGATGTCGACGCGGTCGAGGCCGGGCGCCGGATCGACGTCTCGATGGCCTGGTTCGAGCGGACGCTCGGGGTCAGCCCGCCGACTTTCGTGGCCCCGACCTGGGCATACAGCGCCGGCTTGATCGAGGCCTTGGCCGAACGTGAGCTGCCCGCCTGGCTGCCCCCGCGGCCGGGCCCTCTGCTCGATGGCCCGAACGGGCGCGAGACGATCTCCAGCGGCATGGATGGCCTGTTTCGGCTCGACTACGGCCCGTTTCGAGCCCTTGCCATGGCTGGGTTGCCCCCGTCGGTCGTCGTCCACGGCGGCCTCTTCGACATGCGAGCCCCGCTCTTGCGCAGCCCCCGCGAGGCGGTGACGACCGCGCGCCTGGTGCTGAAGCGGGATCTCTTCAGGTTCCCCTGGGTCCCCGGGGTTCGCTGGGTCGGCGCCGAGCGGCTTCTCGAGCGGCTTCGCGGGCACGATCAGGTCGAAGTGCATGGAGACGAGGTCTCAAACCCGGCGGGCTTTGAGGTCGTGGTGCGCGGGCCCGTCGCTCGCTGATTCGACTCCCCGGGCCCGGCGCCGTGACTTAGAACAAGTGTCCACTATGGGGGTGGCAATATGAGGGCTGCCGCCAAGCCTCCGATCAAGCCTTGTGATGAAGGCGATCGGAACAGACTTTCGGCTGATCTTGACGGCCCTGGCGCTTGCGGTCGCAACCTGGTTTGCGCTTCCGGCCGGCCACGCGAACGCCGCCGGTAGCTGCGACAAGGTCGCCTCGCCAGCGGGCAGCGACGCCAATGCCGGGACCGTGGAATCGCCCTGGCTGAGCGCCGAATACATGGCCGAACACCTCGCCCCGGGAGAAACGGGGTGCTTTCGCGCGGGGCAGTTCGTCTTCGACGAGGCCGACATAACCCAGAGCAACGTGACCTTGACGAGCTATCCGGGCGAGCGGGCCACCCTGAAAGGCACGATCAAGGTCGAGGTCGGCGCAAACCAGGTCACCGTCAGCGACCTCAACCTCAATGGGCAGGGCGCAACCGACATCGGCCCGTTCGTCTTCGCCAACGAAACGACCTTCGACAACGTGGACGTGACCAACGACCACACCGAGATCTGCTTCGTGATCGGATCGGCCGATCCGAGCGATCCGCCGGCGACTCGCACAGTCATCGAGAACAGCCATATCCACGACTGCGGCAAGCTTCCCTCGGGGAACCAGGATCACGGCATCTACGTCAGCCGCGCCGATGAAGCGATCATCCGCGACAACTGGATCTACGACAACGCGGATCGTGGCGTCCAGCTCTACCCCGAATCTCATGGAGTGCAGGTCTACGGCAACGTGATCGACGGCAATGGCGAGGGCGTGGTCGTCTCCGATGCCTCGTCGGACAACGTGATCCAGGACAACGTGATCAGCAACTCCAAGCTGCGCTGGAACGTCGAAGCGAGCAACCTCTACGGAACCGGGAACGTGGTGCGGGACAACTGTGTCTGGGCCAGCAATGAAAGCCAGGGTGGCTACTACTCCGAGAACGGCGGCATCATGTCCGCCGCGGAAAGCGGAGACGGGATCAAGGTCACCGGGAACACGGTCGCCGACCCCAAGTTCGTCGATGCCGCCGTCGACAACTTCACCATGCCCGATGGCAGCGGCTGCTCGGCGCCGCCGGGACCGCCGGCCATCACCCTGCAGCCGGCCGCCGATCAGGTCCAGGTCGGGGCCCCGGTGGCGGTCCACGGCGTCGTCACCGGCGCCAAGCTCAAGCACGTCACGATCCAGATTCAGCGCCATAAGCGCTGGAGCAAGTTCGCCAGCGCCCACGTCAAGCCGAACGGAAAGTTCAAGCTGCGCAAGCGTCTGAGCCGCCGGCTCGAGATGTCTCGCGTCCACCTTCGCGCCAAGATGCCGCGCGTCGGCCGCTCGCGCTCGGTGGCGATCCGGATCCGCGGCTAGCTCAGTCCGAGGCCGGGAAGAGGCCGGGGAAGGCGCCGGCGACCTCCGGCGGGGTGCCCGGGTACCAGAAGCCCTTGCCCAGGGTGGCCTTGTGGAGTGAGCCAAGCCGGCGACGGAGAGCCTTGCGGGCTCGACCGGGAGGCCCGGAATCCAGGGCCCTGTGCTCAACCTCGATTTCCTCCACGCGACGGCGGGCGATCGACGTGATCCGATCGGAGGTGTCGAGATCCTCGGCCACGACTTGGTACACGTCGCGCAAATGCGCGAGCATCGCCCGGCTGTCGGTATGCAGCGCTCCGCTTCGGTCCCGCACCACGGCCAGCCTGCCCGGGGCGCGAGCGGCGCGATAGCCGTGGCTGAGCAGTCGCATCCACAGCTCGTAGTCCTCGCCCGCCCTCAGCGACTGGTTGAAGTCACCCACCTTCTGCAGGGCGGAGCGGCGAATGGTTGCGAGGCCGAAGACGAAGTTGCGCTCGAGCAGCAGCGCCAGGAACTCCTCCGGGTCGACGGGCGGCGGCTCGGGCTCTCCCATATGGGCGTTGGAGCTGACTCGCCAGAAGCGGCCCCGGCTGTGATCCAGGCACCAGGCGTCGGTATAGGCGAATCCGGCGGCGGGATCGTCGTCGAGGGCCTTGCCGAGACCCTCGAGATAGGTCGGCATCCAAAGGTCGTCGGCGTCGATCAGCGATATGTACGGGGCGCTGCCGGCGGCGATCCCCGCATTCAGAGCCCCCGCCAGCCCCCGGTTCTCCTGGCTGATCAGTCGCACCCGGGGATCGGTCTGAAATCGTTTGACGACATCGACGGTCGCGTCGGTCGAGCCGTCGTCGACGACGATCAGCTCGAGATCCTCGCGCGTCTGGGAGAGGACAGATTCGATCGCCGACGCGACCCAGTCCTCCTCGTTGTGGGCTCCGAGCACAGCTGTGAAAGTGGGGGGCGCCATCGATCGGGATTCTCTAACTTGCCGCATCTTCGCGCGCGGCCGCCTCGAATACGCCATCTGCCGAGACCGCGGTCGGGTCGGCCTCTCCCCGGCGCAAAATCAGTCGCCGGACCAAGGTCATCAGCTCCGCCGACTGACTCCGTGAGGCCAAGCGCAGGGCGAGCAGGTAGATCCCGGCGCCGAGCAGCGCCTCCAGGGCCAGCAGGAGGAGCCCGAGGATCGTGCCGTGTGAGCTCGCCTGGACAAGAAGGAACTCGACCGGGGTGAGCACCGCGGCCATGACGATCGCGGCGGTCGCCGAGGGCAGGACTTCGCGTGCCAGCGCCCAGGGGTCGATTTCCAGCTGTCGTCCCACAATCACGAGCGCATAGCCGGCCCCGATCGTCGCCCCGATCGTGAGGCCCGCGCAGACGCCGATGAGGTCGAACGGAAGCAGGGCGATCATGAAGACGATGGATGCGATCAGGCTGACTCCGCGCACCGCGGTCAGGCGATCGGGCCGTCCGTCTGCCTTCAAGACCTCGGAGGCGAAGGAGATCATGGTGCCGGTGGCGGCGATGCCCGCGAGCGCCATCGCCGCGTATCCGGCGCTCTTCCAGACCTCTCCGAAAGCGATCACAGCGGCGGGAACGCCAAGCGGGACGAGGATCAGCGCGGTGGGAAAGCCGATCATCGACATCGCCCGAATCGAGCGACGGCAGGCGGCGCGAAGGCGGTCGCGATCGGTGGTGATGCGGGCGAGCGCCGGGAACAGGACGTAA
>DATCBF010000041.1:0-7665 GCA_036512025.1 Solirubrobacterales bacterium | reverse complement strand
GTCCTGCAGCTCGCGCTTCGTGAACGACCTGATCGGCTTGTCAGGGTCAAAGAACCCACAACCGGTGAAGATCCGGCCAAACCAGCCGTCCATGCTGTAGCCGGGGATCGTCAGCGCCCCCTCGTTGAGAGACTTGCTGTCGTCGTAGAGCTGGGACAGGTCGAAGTCGGTGACGGATCCCGTGCCCTCGCAGCGCGGGCACATGCCGCCCGTCCGCGTGAACGAGCGCTTCTCCCTCGTCTTCTTGCCGCCCTTCTCGAACGTGACCGCACCGGCCCCGCTGATCGTCGCGGTGTTGAAGGAGAACGCGTTGGGCGAGCCGATCTGCGGCTTGCCGAGCCGGCTGAAGGCGATCCGCAGCATCGCGTTGGCGTCGGTTGCGGTGCCGACCGTGGAGCGGGGGTTGGAGCCCATGCGCTCCTGGTCGACGATGATCGCCGTGGTCAGCCCCTCCAGCAGGTCGACCTCGGGCCGTGCCAGCGTCGGCATGAAGCCCTGCACGAAGGCGCTGTAGGTCTCGTTGATCAGCCGCTGTGACTCGGCGGCGATCGTGCCGAACACCAGCGAGCTCTTGCCGGAGCCGGAGACGCCGGTGAACACCGTCAGGCGCCGCTTCGGGATCTCGACGCTGACGTCCTCGAGGTTGTTCACGCGCGCACCCCGCACGCGGATCAGATCGTGGCCGTCGGCAAGTTGCGTCGCCGGCGGCCGCCTGTCCTTCCCTTTGGCCATCTGGCCGGCCTACCCGGCGGGCGGCTGGTCGATGCGCACCATATTGCCGGACGGATCACGCACGGCGCAGTCCCGCGTGCCCCACGGCTGGTCGGTCGGCTCCTGCACGATCTCGGCGTCCGCGGCGCGCAGCTTCTCGAAGCCGGCGTCGAGGTCGTCGGTGTGGAAATGGACGCCGTTGAGAGCGCCCTTGGCGACCAGCGCGGAAAGCGCGTCGGCGTCGGCGGGGCTGCCGTTCAGGTAGTTCGTGAGGACGACCGCGACGTCGGGCTGGGAGGCGGAGCCGACGGTGAGCCAGCGAAAATCTCCTTTGGCGACGTCGTTGCGCAGCTCGAGGCCAAGCGTGTCGCGGTAGAAGGCCAGCGCGAGGTCGGGGTCATGGACTATTACGAAGCACTGGGAGAGAGTTAGGTTCATGCCCGCAAGGCTAGGGAGTCGGCGCCCCGGTCGTTTCTCCGATCCTGCTCGGTCCACGGCTCGGGCGAGTGAGGTCTCTGGCGATGCAACCCGGCACGCTCACAAGCGCGCCGTGGTCACGGGCCCGGTAGGCCGTCGGCGTCTCGCCGACCAGCTGGGTGAAGCGGGCGCTGAACGAGCCGAGCGACGTGCACCCGACCGCCATGCAAACCTCGGTGACCGAGAGGTCGCCACGGCGCAGCAGCGCCTTCGCCCGCTCGATGCGCCGCGTCATCAGATACGCGTAGGGCGTCTCCCCGTACGTCGCGCGGAACCGCCGCGAGAAGTGCGCGGGCGACATCAACGCCGCCCGGGCGAGCGCGGCGACGTCGAGCGGGCGCGCGTACTCGCGGTCGATCAGATCGCGGGCGCGGCGCAGGTGCGCGAGGTTGGCAATCTCCTCCGGTGTCACGATGCCAGTGTAGGAACGGGGCTGGCGCTCCCAAAACTGGCCAGCCGGCCAGTAGTATCCGAGACGATGACTGACCAGGCGAAGAGCGCGAAGGCGGAGCAGGGCCTCGAGGACGAGCTCGTGCTCGAGCGCGAGCACTGGGTCGACGGTCCACCCCACGCTTTGTTCGAGCAGATGCGCGAGCGCTGCCCGGTTCACTGGACCTCTGAAGTCACCGAGCTACCGGAGGCCGCGGGCTTCTGGTCGGTAACAACAGCCGATGACGTCCATGCGGTCAGCCGTGACTGGGAGACCTATTCCTCCGAACTTGGCGGCGTCGTGGTGATCGACGAGGTCTTCCCCATCGAGCTGGCGCGGGCGATGTTCATCGGCATGGACCCACCCAAGCACGACCGCCTCAAGGCCCTCTTCCAGGCCGGCTTCACACCGAAGCGAATCGCCGCCCACGAGGAGTCGATCCGCAAAATCGTCGTTGACGTGCTCGACCGTCTCGAGGGCCGCGAGAGATGCGACCTCGTCACCGACGTCGCCCAGCCCGCGGTGTCGCGGGTGATCGGCAGCTTCATGGGTATCCCGGAGGAGGACGACGCAGCCTGGGCGGAGTTGATGAACACGGCCCTGGCGGCGAGCGACCCGGACTACAGCCCTGACGGCGCCGACGGCATCGAAGCCGTGATCCAGAAAGCGGTCGCCGAAATCTTCGCCCGCTGCAGCACGATGATCGCCAAGCGACGCGAGAGTCCGACCGATGATCTCACGACGGTCCTCGTCAATGCCGAGGTCGAAGGCGAGATGCTCGAGGAGCACGAGATCGTGATGGGTTTCTTCCTCCTCGTCGCCGCCGGCAACGACAGCACCAAGGCGACCTATTGCAGTGGGATGCGGGCGCTTCTGGAAGACCCCGGCCAGCGTCAGCTCGTGCTCGACGACCCGACTTTGATTCCCGGCGTGGTCGAGGAGTCACTGCGAATGTTCCCCGCCTTCGCCCATTTCCGCCGCACCGCGACCAAAGACACCGTTCTGAACGGCCAGAAGATCAAGCAGGGCGAGAAGGTCGTGATGTGGTACGCGTCCTCGAATCGCGACGCCAGCCGCTACGAAGACCCCGACCGCTTCGATGTCCACCGCAATCCGGAGCACCAGGCCTTTGGTGCAGGCGGCCGCCACTTCTGCCTCGGCACAGCGCTGGCCCGCCTCGAGCTGAAGATCCTCCTGGAGGAGACTCTCGCCCGCTACCCGGACATGACTCTCGACGCCACGCCAACCTTTGTCGAGTCGGCCTTCCTGAACCAGCTCAAAACGCTCCCGGTCCGGCTCACGGCCTAGCGGCTCCTCCTGCCTGCTCTAGGGCAGGCGCAACAATCGGGCCTGGCCGCGCGTCTACTTCAGATGCTTGCCCCAGCGCCGGAAAGTCACCCGACACCCAGCGCGGCGCAAGTCGTGGGGGTACGCATCGGCTTACCGGCCGCCGCTGCGCGAGAACAGAAAGGGACGGCTCCCCGCCTTTCCGCCTCCAATTTATACCGGACACGGAGCCTTCATGAAGCCCCGGGCAATGCCCCATAATCGCCCGCCGCAAGCCAGAACCTAAGGAAATGGAGCAGCGCAATGCGGGCATTTTTCTCGACGTATCCGACGAGAGGACAGCGATGACCGAGCATACGGTGGTGATCGCCGGAGGAGGACCGGCAGGAATGATGCTGGCGGCCGAGCTGGCGTTGGCAAAGGTCGACGTCGCGGTCGTCGAGCAACGCCCGGACCACGTGCTCGTCGGCTCACGGGCCGGCGGTTTTCACTCGCGCACGATCGAGGTGCTGGATCAGCGTGGGGTCGCTGATCGCTTCCTGGCGGAGGGCCAGGTGGCTCAGGCCGCGATGCTGGCCACGACCGTTCTGGACATGAGCGACTTCCCGACGCGTCATCCGTACTCGCTCGGGATCTGGCAGAACCAGATCGAGCGGATCATGGCCGCCTGGATCGCCGAGCTGCCGGTGCGGATCTACTACGGATGTGAGGTGACGGGCTTCGTGCAGGACGAGGCCGGCGTCGACGTCGAGCTGGCTGTCGGACAGTCGCTGCGGGCGCAGTATCTCGTCGGATGCGACGGGGGACGCAGCGTCATCCGCAAAGCGGCCGGCATCGAGTTCCCCGGATGGGATCCGACCAGGAGCAACCTGATCGCCGAGGTCGAAACGACCGAAGAGCCGCCGCGGGGCACCCGCCACGACGCCATCGGCGTCCACGGCCTGCACACGATGGAGGACGGGAGGACGGTGCGGGTCATCGTCACCGAGCGGCAGCTCGGGCCTGGCAGCGAGCCCACTCTGGGCGATCTGAGCGAGGCGCTGATCGCGGTGTACGGGACCGACTTCGGGATCCACAATCCCACCTGGATCTCCAGGTTCACCGACATGACGCGTCAGGCGGCGACCTACCGCGCGGGCCGAGTCCTGCTCGCCGGCGACTCGGCGCACGTGCACTACCCGGCGGGCGGACAGGGCCTCAGCCTCGGTGTGCAGGATGCGGTGAATCTGGGATGGAAGCTGGCTCAGGTGGTCGGCGAGACCTCCCCTGAGAGCCTCCTGGATACGTATCAGGACGAGCGCCACCCAGTCGCTGCCCGCGCGCTCCAGCACACGATGGCGCAGGCCGCCCTCCAGCGCCGGGACGAGCGCAACCAGGCTCTGGTCGATCTGGTGTCGGAGCTGGCGATCATGGACGAGCCTCGCAAACGGGTCGCCGGGACCATCTCCGGGCTGGACATTCACTACGACCTCGGCGAGGGCCACCCCCTGCTCGGACGCCGCATGCCCGATCTGGACCTCGTCACCGCCGGCGGCCCGCTACGGGTCTTCGAGCTGCTGCACGGCGCCAAGCCGGTACTGCTCAACCTCGGCGAGCCCGGCAGCTTCGACATCACTCCATGGGCCGACCGGGTCCAGCTGGTCGACGCGAGCTGCAAGGGGAAGTGGGAGCTCCCGGTGCTCGGCGCGGTCACTGTCCCCACCGCCGTGCTGATCCGGCCCGACGGATACGCAGCCTGGGTCGGCAACGAAACCCAGGTCGGCCTCGCCGACGAGCTCACCACCTGGTTCGGACCGCCTACGGCGGCGTAACCCTCAGCCGATCCGCTCCGCCAGCTCGACGATGATCCCCTCCGGGCCGCGGACGTAGCAGAGCCGATAGCTGTCTTTGTAGCGCTCCACCTCGCCGACGAGCTCCGCGCCGCGGGCTCGCAAGCCGGCGACGACGGCGTCGATGTCGTCGACCGCGAATGTGACGTGGCGGATGCCCGGGGTGTTCGCCGGCGCGTGGGGGTCGCCGCCCTGGCTCGGCGGGGCGTGGAACTTCGCCAGCTCGATCCGTCCGTGGCCGTCCGGGGTCTCCATCATCGAGATCTCCGCTCGGACGCCCTCAAGGCCCACCACGCGGTCCACCCAGCCGCCCTCGACCGGCCCCTCGCCCTGCAGCTTAAGTCCGAGCTCGACGAAGAACGCCGTCGCGCCCGCGAGGTCGTCGACCACGATGCCCACATGATCCATGCGTTGGATCGCCATGCGCCGACTGTAGCGACGGGACAGCCTGACTTGGATCGAGTCCACTGCCATCCTGAGCGCGAGATGGAAGACCTCGCGAAGAAATCGGGAACCGGATTCCGCCCTGCGGGCACCTACCTCTGATGGCAAACGACCTGGAACTGTGGGAACAGACCCGCAGCGGCGACGCCGAGGCATTCGGCGCTCTCTATGAGCGCCATGCCCGCGCGGTCCAGTCCTACTGCCTGTGGCGCACCGCCGACCTCCAGGCCGCCGAAGACGCGACGGCGACGGTGTTTCTCGAAGCCTGGCGCAAGCGGGGGCGGCTGACCCTGAGCACCGACAGCGCCGCGGCGCTGCTGCTGGGGATCGCCAACAACGTCGTGCGCCGCCAGTGGCGCAGCCAGCGACGCTACCGAGACGCCCTCGAGCGGGTTCGAAACGCCGGCCAGATCCCCAGCGACCTTGAGGCCGAGGCGATCGCCCGTGTCGATGCGATCCGGCAGCTGCGTGATGGCGGCGAGGCGATCCGGCAGCTGCCGCGGCGGGAGCGGGAAGTGCTCGCTCTGCTCGCCTGGAGCGATCTCTCCTACGGGGAGATCGCCGAGGCCTTGGGCCTTCCGGTGGGGACCGTGCGCTCCCGCCTCGCCCGTGCCCGCACCCGCCTCGGCGATGCCTTCCCTGACCCAACCGCAGCCAGACCCGCGAAGGAACCCCTGTGACCAAGCCCAACCCAGACCTCTCCCCCCTTCTTCCCGACGACGCCACCCTGAAGGCGCGGCGATCGGCGCTTGTCGATGCGGTCAGCCCCGGTGGACAAGGTCAGCGGCCCGCGCCCGCCTGGCGCCGGCGCGGCCCACGTCTCGCGTTCGGGGGCGGCGTCGCCCTCGTCGCCGTCGCGGTCGCACTGATCGTCAGCGCCGGAGGCGGCAACACTCCGGCGGCCTTCGCGGTCGAACCGCAGGAGGGCGGCGGAGTCACGATCAAGGTCTACAGCCTCAGCGACGCCTCCGGCCTCGAACAGGCCTTGGCGCAGGCCGGAATCCGGTCCCAGGTGACCTGGCTGCCGGCCGGAACGGTCTGCCGGGAACCGCACTACACGCCCTCGATCGTGCACCTTCCGGGCGGCGGCGCCCTTGGCGGCATGACGATGGGAGGTCCCGGCGGCGCGATGACATTCGAGATCGGCAGCACCCAGCGATGGCGCGAACGATTCGGGAAGCACATGCGCGGTGAAATCTCCGATGACGAATACCGGAATTCGACCGCCAATCTGAATCTGGACCCGGCAGCGTTTCGCCCCGACCAGAGCGTGGTCCTCTCCGGCGCTCCCGCCCCCTACGGCGGCGACCCCGAAGGGGGGAGCGTCGCGAGCATGGGAATCGCGGAAGGCCCGGTCGAACCCTGTCGGCCGGTCCCGGCGCTGCCGAGCGGCAGCGGCCCTTTCGGCCTTCCCCCAGGCATCGGGGGCGGGGCCGGCTACGTCCCGAGGGGCGACGGGGCCCTGAGCCAGGCCGCTATCGCCAAGACCCTGCGCCAGACCGCCACCGTCGCCGAAGCCTCCGGCGCCCCAGCCGAAGCGCCGCCGGCGCCCGGGCAGTTCCTCTACACGAAGACGAAGGTGGCCCAGCTGCAGGGCTGGCTGCCTAAAGGCCATGGGAAGGGGGCGAAGACGAACCCCAGGTATTTCGTGCCGATCAGCGACCCGAGCGCCCGCTATGCCCTGGTGCCGACGCTGAAAGAGGTCTGGACGGCCTCAGACGGGAAGACGCGCGTTCGTGAAACCCTCGGACGGATCAACTTCTTCTCGGGCGCCGACCAGAGACGCTGGAAAGATGCGGGCTCGCCGCCACCCTGGGCCTTCGACCCCAGCGAACATCACATCCGCCGCGACATCTCCGGGCGTCCGATGAAGGAGTTCGCGTCCCAGTCCCGGCGGGGGCCCCGGGTGTTTTCCCACGTGTCCCAGCTCGCCAAAGCGCCCACCGAGCCCGAAGCCCTTCGCCTGGCGATCGAAAACCGCCGCGGTGGGGGGTCGCCGGTCGATCCGTCGCCGGCCAGCTCGCCCAGAGGCGGCGCCACCGTCGCAAGGCTCCTGGAAGTCCTCAGCGAACCGATCGCCAGCCCGGCGCTGCGCGCGGCTGCCTTCAATGCCCTTGCTGAAATGCCGGGCATCGGGTTTGAGCGCGATGTGACCGATGTCGCCGGGCGACGCGGCGACGCGATCGCCTGGATCGGGGAACGCGGATTCGGCACCGAGTTCATCTTCGACCCGCACACTGCCCAGATCCTTGCCCAGGCCGAAATGATCTTCAACGCGAAGGCCGCGGGCTACCCCGGGGTTCCCGACGGCGCCGCGTTCCGTGAGACCGCCTACCTGCAGTCCAGGATCGTCGCCTCCACGCACGAATGACGGTCCCTCCGCTGAAGCGCATGCTCGTCGCCGCCTGCTCCGCGATCGCCCTGATCGCGACTCTCTCCGCGCCCGCCGGCTCGGCCACGGCCTCGAACTGGACGGAACGGCAGCTG
>DATCBF010000040.1:0-8967 GCA_036512025.1 Solirubrobacterales bacterium | reverse complement strand
GGTCAGGCCCGGGGGCAGGACGACGTCGGTACCTTTCAGCTCCTGGTTCCCGTCGGAGCGAGCGATGTCCACGTTCACCTGGGTATAGGCGCCGCCTTTGGGGTTCGTCGTCTTGCCGGCGAAGGTCGGCGCGAACGGCCGTTCCGCCATGGTTTTGGCGCAGGCGCCGCCACCCGGAGCTTTGGTCAGGCTGAATTTGCCGCTGGGGCTGACATCGGCGTTGCCGGACCAAGGGGTGATCTGGGTGTTCGTCGTATTCGGCCCACAGGTCGGCGGGCTTGTCAGCACCGCCTTCGCGCCATCGTCGAAGTCAAGCTTGAAGGAGCTGAACGGAACCTGCGGGTTGTCGGCGAAGGTCGTCGTCAACCGCCCGGTCTGGGGGTCGGCGCTGACGTTGCCGATCAGCCGGGCGGAGATCCCGTACTGAGACTCGGCGTCAACGAAGATCCGATACTCGTTGCCGGATGTCGGATCACGGCTGAGCTGCTGCCCGACGTAGACGTTGCCTTTGAGCGAGCCCGGGGGCAATGGCGGAGTTTCGATCGAGACGACACCGATTTTCGATAGTGGCGGGCAGTTGACAGCGCTCGTTTTGCCCTTGCCGAACTGGGCATCGGTGCAAGCCTGCAGGCCGGTGGCGGCAGATGGGTTGATACCCATGCCCAGAGGGGTCGCCACCCTTGCCGTCCTCAACTGCGAGCTTGCCTGTTTGGTTTTTTCCAGCAGCAGTTCCGGCGCCGACGGAACTTCAACCGGGACATCGACGTTTACCGCGGCGCCATCGGGCGAGTCGGTCTGGGTCGTATTTGGAGTCGTGCCGACCGACGGCGCGAACGGCACCGTGCCGCATTCTTTCGGGTTCGTATTCGGCGGCAGCGCCGACTCGATGAAGGGCGAGCCGGCAGGGAAGCTCGGATCCGATTCCAGCACCGAGTCAGCCCGCAGGAAAGTCGAGTAGACGTGCTTGAAGGCCGGCTGCGTCGAGTCGTAACAGGTGGTCGGCGTGGTGATGAAGGTGCCGTTGCCGGCGCGACCGTTGAAGACGAGGCGATTTTTGAGGATGTGGCCCACCGGAGACGTCGGCGCTTCGATCGTGAAGAACTCGTGGTAATCGCTGTTCCAGGCGACACCGGCCTGCAGGTAGACGTTGTTGCCGAGCAGGTTGAAGCCGAAACGGGCGGGCTCCCCAGCCGGCGGTTCGATGTTGTAGACGGTGGCGGGGATCTGCGGAGAGGCGACGCCGAGCAGAGCGGCGGTCGCCAAGCTTTCACCCACGTTGGAGCCGGCGGGACAGGCCAGCGGCGTCGCTTCGAAGGTTGCCTGTTTGCACTGGGGGGTGGCCTGCGGGTTGACGCTGAGCCCGACTGGAAGGTCGACCCGCACGGTTTTGATGTCTCCAACCGGTTCTTCGCTGATCGGGAGCGGCACTCCCGTCGTGTGCTTGACGATGAACTGGGTGAAGCCGACCTGAGGGTGGCCGGCCGACTGTTCGAAGAACTGTTCCGTGGTCGCGACCGAACAGGTGGGCGTGTCTTTCAAGCAGGTTCCCGCCTGCCAGCCGTCAGTCGGCGACTGTGTCGGATTCTGCGGAGCGATGATTTCAGCCGTTGCCGCCTGCGCCCCGAATACAAGGCTCAAAGCCGCAACTACGGCGACGATCGATCCCGATCCCCTTCCTCCAGCACTCACCCGAATCCCCCCTCTGTAGTGGTCATCCCCGCCAATGATCGTACTTGATTATGAGTACAAAAGTCAACAATTTTTGGTATAAGCCCTTCATGCCAAGAGCAACGAGTCACCTCAGCACAACCTCTCCCAGCGTCGCAGCCACGGTGTTCAGGCCCGTTGACTGGCAGCGCCTTGCCCGTGCCAATACCCACCCGCTACGGGTCTCAATCATGGAAGTCTTCGGGATCGACGGCGGCCGGACGATGTCCTCCACCGACTTGGCCTACGAGCTCCGCGCTCCTCTTGCCAACGTCAACTACCACGTGAACGAGCTCGCCAAACATGGACTGCTTGTCCTCTCCCATCGCAAGCGCGTGCGCGGCGCGACCGAGCACTTCTACCGCCTCCCCGGCGATTCCCCGCTCGCCGCGACCGGTCGGACCACGGTGACCAACAGCCGCAAAAAAAAGCTCAAGCGGACGACGGGGGTCGAACCCGCGACCTCAAGCTTGGGAAGCTTGCGCTCTACCAACTGAGCTACGTCCGCGCTCAGCCTTGATTCTATGGCTGCCACGCGGCTGCCGGTTGCGGCGGCAATCTAACCTTGGCGCGTGAGCGCCCGTGCCTTTGCTTCATTTCTCGCCGTCCTCGCAGTGGTCGGCCTCCTCACCTACGGGCTGGTGAGCAAGGGGTCCTCCGGAGTCAGCCTCGGCGAACCGGCGCCAACGGCCGTCCTGCCGCGTCTCCAGGGCGCCGGGTCGAGCTCGCTGGCCGCCTATCGCGGGAGCTGGATCCTGGTCAATTTCTGGGCGTCCTGGTGCGGGCCATGCCGGCAGGAGGCTCCGGCCCTCGAGAGCTTTCAGCGCGCCCATCGCGGGCGCGGCTTCACCGTCGTCGGGATCGATACCCGCGATCTCAGCGGCGATGGGCGCGACTTTGTCCGCGAGTTTGGCCTCAGCTATCCGCAACTGCGCGACGGAGACGGGAATGCCGCCCATGAATTCGGCACCACCGGCGTCCCCGAGAACTTCCTGGTCGACCCCGGCGGCAAGCTGCGGCTGTTACTGCACGGCCCCGTCACCGACGATTACCTGAAGCAGTACGTGGCGCCGCTGCTACCAGGAGCCCGATCGTGAAGGCCCGCGTTTTCGCCCTGCTGGTGACTGCCGTCGCCGTCATCGCGCTCTCGGCTCCCGCCTCTGCCGCCGCGGCGCCGCACCGGACCTCGCTGACCGCGATCGAGTACGAAGTCATGTGCCCGATCTGCGGGACGCTGCTGGCCCTCTCAGACTCGCCCCAGGCCCAGCGCGAGAAGGTCTTCATCGCCGGTCTGATCGCGGCCGGGAAGACGAAGGCCCAGGTCAAGGACGCGCTGGTCTCCGAGTACGGCGACACTGTCCTGGCGCTGCCGAAGGGCTCCGGCTTCGACCTCTCCGCCTACCTGGTGCCGGTGATCGGCTTCGTCATCGCCACGATCGCCCTGGCCGTCGGGGTGACGCGCTGGAAGCGGGCGGCACGACCACCGGGCTCGGGGCCGCCAGGCTCATCGGGGCCGAGCCCCGATGACGCCGAGCGGCTCAATGCCGACCTGGCGCGTTACGACCTCTGAGCCCGCGTCAATCCTGCCCGCCGAAGGCGACAAGGCCCGCTGGCGGGGCCGGTAGGCGCCGCATCGCCACCGCTACGGCCTTGGCGCGTTTGCCGGCGAGGGCCGACTGGGGGACGGCCGCGAGGGTCGCATCGACGACAGCGGCGGTTTCGACGAGCTGGCGGCCGTCCCGGTCCAGCGGCGGCCCGGCGACCACGACCAGCTCGTAGGCGTGGCGCAATTTCTCCGCCGCGTGTCTGAAGTTCTCCGAGCCCAGCAGGATGGCTCCTTCCGGAGTCGGGGCGCCGGCGACGACGCAGACGAGCGGTGAGCCGGCCCTGCCCGATGCGGGGCCGGCCAGGGCGAGCGGCTGCAGGATCTCGTTCGCGCTCGCGTCGCGGCGCAGGTACTCATGCAGGCCGGGGGTCGGCGCCAGGCCGATCGCCGCGGCGATGCTCGGCTCGCCGAGATCGCACTCGAGCAAAGCGGTTCGAACGCCGCTCGCGGTGGCCGCGGTGGCCAGCCCCACCGCAACTGCAGAGCGGCCATCCTCGGCGCCGGTGACCAGCACCGCCCCAACTCCCGACAACTCTTTCAACAGGCCGTCGAGCGCCTTCAGGTCGGCACGGCGAAGGGACCAAGCCCGCGCCGCCTTGGGCGCGGGCCCGGAGAGCTCGGCGAGGATCGGGAGGCTGCGGCGCCGGCGCCCCATCACATCCGCTCCGGGGCGGAGATCCCGAGCAAACCAAGCGCTCCGGCAATCGTCCGCTTCGTCAGCAGGCAGAGCGCGAGCCTGGACTGTTCCACGCCCTCGCCCTCGGCGCCGACCACCTGGCAGTCGCGGTAGAAAGCGTGGAAATCGGCGGCGACGGTCATCGAGTAGGCGCAGATGCGGTGGGGCGCGCGCCGGGCCGCGGACTCGCGCACTTCTTCGGGGAACTCAAGCAGGCGCTTGATCAGGGCCTTCTCGGCAAACTCGAGTGGGACAGCGGCCTCACCGGCGTCGGCGTCCACGGCCGCCGATCCCGGCTCCCTCCCGGCTTTGCGAAGGATGCTGGCGATCCTGGCGTGCGCGTACTGAACGTAGTAGACGGGGTTCTCGCTCGACTCGCGACGAGCCAGGTCGAGATCGAGGTCGACCGTGGTGTCGTGACTGCGGTGGAGCATGAACCACCGGCTCGCATCGACCCCGATGTCGTCCAAGAGCTCGTCGAGCGAGACGAAGTCGCCGCTGCGCTTCGACATTTGGGCGCGCTCGCCCTCGTCGACGATGTGAACCAGCCGCATGATCAAGGCCTCGAAGGCATCGGGATCGCCACCCAGCGCGGCGATCGCGGCGTGGATTCGAGCCACATACCCGTGATGGTCGGCGCCGAGGACGTCGATCAGCCGGCCGAAGCCGCGCTCCAGCTTGTCCCAGTGGTAGGCGACGTCCGCGGCCAGGTAGGTCGGCTCGCCGTTGGCCCGGATCAAGACCCGGTCCTTGTCGTCACCGAAGGTCGTGGTTCGCAGCCAGAGCGCGCCGTCGCTGCGATAACTGTGGCCGCGCTCCTCCAGTTGCGCCAGCGCCGCCTCGACCTCGCCTCGCTCATACAGCGTGCGCTCGGAGAACCAGTTGTCGAAGCTGACCCCAAAGCGATCGAGGGTCGCCCGCACCCCTTCGAGCACCAGCGCGACGCCGCGCTGCCCGACCGCGTCGACGTCGGCGACATCGACGCCCTCGGCGGAGATCCGCTCGGCGATCTCTCCCATGTAAGCACCTTCGTAGCCGCCCTCCGGCGCCTCGCCACCGGTCATCAGGGCGACGATCGAGTCGGCGAAGCGGCCGACCTGCCCACCCCCGTCATTGACGTAGTACTCGCTCTTCACCTCGTGGCCAACCGCCTCCAGCAGCCGCACCAGGCTGTCGCCGTAGGCGGCGTGACGGCCCCCGCCGACGTGCAGCGGGCCGGTCGGGTTGGCGGAGACGAACTCGATCAGGATGCGCTCCGGGGTTTCGGTGGGAGCCGGGCCGAGGCGATCTCCAGCCGCGGCAAGGTTCGACATCGCCCGCCGGTACCAACTGTCGGCGAGGAAGAGGTTGAGGAACCCCGGGCCGGCAACCTCGATCCGCTCGATAATGCCGTCGGCGCCGAAGCCACTCTCCAGCTCGACTCGCAGGCGCTCGGCGACGTCGCGCGGCGACTCGCCGAGTGGGGCGGCGAGCAGCATCGCGGCATTGGAGCTGTAGTCGCCGAGCTCCGGCTTGGGCGGCCGGTCGAGAGAGGGTTGCGGCCCGATCGGCTCACCCTCGCGAAGGTTGCGGGCTGCCTCGTTGACTGCAGCGCGTAGCTCGGCGATCGAGTCGGTTGCGGTCATCGGCCCCCATCGTATGGACCGGGCGGCTTGAGAGAAGCTCGATCGGGTATTGGGATACTTGATTCTTTCCGAGTGGAAGCCGTCGAGAGGAGAGACGAGATGCCCGACGACAACGATCAGCCCGAACGCCACGTCAACATCCACACCTCACCAGAGCTGCTGGCAGGCGTCTACGCGAACTTCGCCAATGTCAGCCACTCCGACTACGAGTTCACCATCACCTTTGCCCGCGTCGACCACGAAGTCGAAGAGGGGGAGGTCCCGGGCGTGGTCGTCTCGCGGGTCGCGATGTCGCCACGGTTCACGCGGGAGCTGATCGACGCCCTCGAGGACAACTACTCCAAGTGGAGCACTCGCGAGGGCATCAAAAGCCTGCCTGAGTTTCCGGGCGACGGCTAGCCGACCAGGCCACAGTACGCTGGCCGACTCGTGCGCGTAGCTGTCATCAGCGACATCCACTCCAACCTGCCCGCGCTCGAGGCGGTATTCGAATCGATCGAGGTGGCGGGAGTCGAGGAGACCTGGTGTCTGGGAGATGTCGTCGGCTACGGCGCCCAACCGGATGCCTGTGTCGATCTCGTTCGCGAGCGCTGCGCCCTCTGCCTGGTCGGCAATCACGACCTCGCGGTCCTGGGAGGCCTCGATACCTCCTCTTTCTCCGAGACCGCGGCGGAGGCGGTCGGCTGGACCGTCGCCAACATCGCCGAGCCGGCGCTCGAGTTCCTCCGCGACCTCGAGCCCGAAGGCAGGCGTCAGGGAATCGGGCTCTTCCACGCGTCTCCCCGCGACCCTGTCTGGGAGTACGTGCTCTCGACCGAGCAGGCCGAAGAGTGCCTGGCGATCCAGGCCGAGCCGATCGGCCTGATCGGCCACTCGCACGTGGCGCTCTTCTTCTCGAAGCCGGCCGCTGCGCCCGGCGACTCGACCCGGGGGGCCCAGATGAGCGACGGCGCGCTGCTTGACATCGACGCGGGCAGATGGCTGATCAACCCCGGCAGCGTCGGCCAGCCCCGCGACGGGGACCCGCGAGCCGCCTGGCTGGAGTTGAACACCGAGGAGGCGACGGCCCTCTTTCACCGTGTGCCATACGACATCGACCGCGCTGCCGAGTCGATTGTGGCCGCCGGCTTGCCCAGTCACCTCGCGGCCCGGCTCCGCAGCGGCCAGTGATGCCCAAATGCAGGGAAAATCTGCCTTCAATGACGTTGTCTAGACTCGCAGCATGAGCCGTCTGATCGCATATTTCCTCGTTTGCGCCCTCGGCGCCGGGGCGGCGATCGCGCTTGTCTCCTGCGGCGGTGGCGGCAGCCCGGATCTGCTGCCCGGTAACACGGCGCGCGAGATCTCCGAAAACCTCGACTCGGTCGAGCAGCTGGCGAGCGCCGGCGACTGCGCCGGCGCCGAAGGCGCGGCGCAGGAGGTCGGCGACCAGATCGACGAACTCGGAAACGTCGACAAGACCCTGAAGGCGGCGCTGCGCAAAGGCGCCTCCCGCCTGAACGAAGTCGTGGCCGCGGACTGCTCGCCGGAAACGACCGAATCGATCGGCACTGCCGAAATTCCGGCTACGACCGAAAGCTCGACGACCGAGCAGACGAAGAGGAGGCCTAAAAAACCGACGACGGTCGAACCCAATACGACGCCGACGACCACCCCGACCACAGCTCCGACGACTCCGGCCACGACTCCAACCACGCCGACGACTCCGTCCACGACTCCGACGCCGCCTCCAGCCGAAGGTGGCGGCACCGAAACTCCCTCGGGAGGGGTGGGCCCGGGCGCGGCGGTCGGAGAAGGCGGCTGATGGAGGCGGGCACCCTCTCAGGGCGCTACGAGACGATCGACCGGCTCGGCTCGGGCGGGATGTCGAACGTCTACCGCGCCACCGACCTGATCCTCGAGCGAACGGTCGCGGTCAAGGTTCTGGCCGAGCATCTCTCCGACGACGAGCGATTTGTCGCCCGCTTCCGCCGTGAGGCCCTCGCCGTCGCCAAACTGATCCACCCCAACATCGTCCAGGTCTACGACACCGGCGTCGACGATGGCCGCCACTACATCGTGATGGAGTACGTGCAGGGCCGGTCCGGAGCCCAGATTCTGCAAAAGCAGGGACCGCTCGGCGCGGAGGCGACAGCAGAGGTCGGCATCCAGGCCTGCTCGGGGCTCGATTACGCCCACCGGCGCGGGATCATCCACCGCGACGTCAAGCCAGGCAACCTGATGGTCGTCGGGGGCCCGGTCGGCGGTGGCGAGATGACGATCAAGCTCGCCGACTTCGGCATCGCCCGCGCGATCGAGCAGACCCGCATCACCCAGGTCGGCTCCGTCGTCGGCACCGCCGCCTACCTGGCGCCGGAGCAGGTGCGGGGCGAGGAGGCGACGCCGGCCACCGATGTCTACGCCCTTGGCGTCGTCCTTTACCAGTTTCTGACCGGGCGGCTGCCGTATGAGGGGTCGTCGCTGGCCGAGCTTGCCGTGCGCCAGCAGAACGAGCGGCCGCTGCCGCCGAGCACCTACAACGCCGACGTCCCTGGACCGCTGGGCGCGGCGGTGCTGCGCGCCCTCGAGGGAGACCCGAGCCGCCGCTACGCCAGCGCCGACGAGCTCGCGGGAGGCCTCCAGTTGGGCCTGCAGGGCGAGGACGTGACCCTGCCGATGTCCGACGAGACGACGCCGACGCGAATGCTCGGCGGCGAGACCTCGGCCACTCGGCGGCTGGATCAGACAGAGCGGACCGAGTACCGGCCGGCGCCTTCGCCGACCAGGCGCCCGGAACCGAGGGTTGCCCCCGCTCCGGCGGCCGGCAACCAGCCACTGCCGGCGAAGAAGAAGCGGGGGGCGTTCGGTCGCTTCATGCGCTTCGTCCTGGCCCTGATCGCGCTGGTCCTGATCGCCGCCGCGGTCGCTGCCGCTGTGATCTTCACCACCGACAAGGCCGCGGGGGTAAAGGTCAACGAAATTGCCGGGAATACCGTCCACAAGGTTGTCGATGAACTCAAGAGCGCGGTGAAGAAGAACTCCGAATAGGAGGTGGTCGTTGGGAGACAGGGTTGCCCGTCTCCTTCCAAGCGCTCCTGTCGTCGCCGAGCGAGACAGCTACGAGACTGCGGCCCAGGGGGAGCTTCCAGCCATGACTGCCGAGGCGTAGGCGGCGTAGGCGCCAGCCGCTATGGCTGAGCGGGCATTGCTGGTCAGCTCGTGCATGTAGGTGAGGTTGTGGAGGCAGATCAGGCGTACTGCTGTCAGCTCCTCGGCCCGGGAGAGGTAGCTGATGTAGTCGCGGTCGTGATTACGGCATGCCGGGCAGGGACAGCCTTCGACGAGCGGGTTACGGTCTCCCTCGTTGCCGGCCT
>DATCBF010000039.1:0-3946 GCA_036512025.1 Solirubrobacterales bacterium | reverse complement strand
CGGGCCGTCGCCGAACTCCGCGCGAGCCTACGCGTGCCCCTGAGCGCCTGGATACCGCACGTCGATGCCTCCCCGACCGCGGCCCAGGACGCGCTCTTCAGGCGGCTCGGGTTGGAGCGAGGACCATCGCCCGAGCGCTGGGCGGCTAGCCGCGTCACCGAATCCAAACGCTGACCTGCGGCGCCATCGACAACTCACATCGCCTTGCCCTGCGGCGGTGATTTGAGGCAGTCGCGGCCGCACCCCTCGCTACCCTCGAGCGATGGGAGATCTCTACACGAAGGACGGGGTACCTGGCCGTGCGAGGCGACCGCCTCTTCAATGACCGCGGCGAAAATTTCGGCTACATCTCCGGTGATCGGGTGTTCGGACTCGACGGCGGCTATCGCGGGACGATCGTCGGCGATCGGTTGATCTATGGATCCACACAGTCCGCCATGCAGCGTGGGAGTCGGGCGGCAAGCGCTGGCACTGCGGGGAGCGCGCGTGCCCACAGGGCCGGTTCGGCAGCCTGGGGCGACGAGCCCGACACCAACCCCTGACCTTGCTCAGACTCGCAGGTCGATTGCTCTGCCTGCCGGGCGCCTGACCACCTTCGCCTCGTTTTCGACCGCAAGTTCCTGCAGACCATCGTCACCCGTGTTGATGCCAACGACGAGATCTACAAGAAGATTCTCGACGACGAAGATTTCCGCGCAACGGTGGGAGAGTTTTATTTGCAGAAGGTCTACGAGCGGCTCCGAGAAGCCGCCTGATTGCCTCCCGGCGCGAGTCTTAGAAGTCGAGTTGAGCAGCTTGCTCGTGGTGGATCCAGGAACGCTGATCCCTGCGGCGGTCCGCCTTGACGTTTGCAGTCAGCTTGTGCGGCTTGCAGAGAAGACAGCCGCCGCGGCGGTGCTTGGGTCGTTTGCGCTTGTGGTGCGCCATAAATCTAGGCTAGCGTGACCGTGCTCGTACGTCGTGTGCCCTTGCGTGTATCTTTGGGGCTGTGGCAGAGCGAAACCGCCGAATCAACGTCACTCTCGAGCCGGACTATGCGCAGAAGCTCGCCAGCCTGGCGGAACGCTCGCATGTTCAGGAGGGCACGCTTGCGCGCTCGCTCCTTTCTAGTGCGCTCGATGAAGCCGACCCCGATGCCTCGCGGATCACTGAAATTCTCGACGGGATTCCTGGTGCTTGGGAGCGGGCGCAGGAGTCGATTGAGCAGGCTCGGCGCGGCGAAACGGTGCCGCTCTCCGAGCTGTAGCCGATGCCGGCGATCGAGGTCACGCGCCAGGCGCGTGATGAGCTTCGCGGGCTAATCGAGACCCGGCAGCTTCCGGTTGACACGCGAGAACGCGTCTCGCGCTCGCTGCTCACGTTGGAGGAGTTCCCGCGTGCCGGCAAACAGCTCTCCGGCGTCTGGCGGGATTGCCGTGCGTTGATAGGTCCGTGGGGCTGGTTGATCGTCGTCTACATGTACATCGAGGCCGATGATCGCGTCGTCGTGATCGCCTTCCACGATGCGCGGACATCCGATGCTGCGATCGCACGCTCCTGAGAACCCGTTCGATCTCCGCGGGTACTAAGTGGGTACTAAGTTGAGCGCAACTGGGTCCAACTCGGGCCAGCTCCAACCGCTTGAGAAAGCCAGAAAACAATCCAGGCAACCAACGCAGACGATCTCATAACCCGAAGGTCGCAGGGATTTCCTTCTGAACCCATGCCCCCGCGCCTCGTGCAACCCCTGCAATCGGGGTAGCGCGGGGGAAATGTCGGCCTGCTGCTGGCCGGGGATTCTCCATGGGCACCGGGGATGTTGTGCTGCCGCTTCACGCGGTTGCGGAAGCGAGCTGCCAATCCGCGAAGACTGCTCCTCCTCGTCCGGAGCGCAACCCGTTAAACCGCCTTCTAGCTGGTCGACAGGCGAGAAGGGGGAGTGCACTGCCCTGGCTGAGTGAGTTCCTTCTCCCGCTTCATCTTCACCTACCTGGCGCTAGTCAACCCACCAATCGCGCTGGCCATCGACGTCTTCGCGTGGAGCCTCGCCGAGATTGGGCGCGCCGATGACGAGAATCTCGAGGCCCTCCGGCCCGGCCTCATGGCCTCGCCACGTACCGGGCGGGACGCGCACCGCGTCCCATTCCTTGAGTTCGACGATCTCGTCGCCGACCTTCATCCGCCCGCTCCCGCGCAGGACCACGTACACCTCCTCCTGTTTCTTGTGCGTGTGGCCGTACGGAAAGCGATAGCCGGGTGGGACGCGCTGGTAGCTCAGGCCGGATTTCTCGAGCTCAAGCGCCTCGGTCGCCGAGCGGAACTCCAGGTCCGGCGCGCCGTCGAACCTGGACCCGATGTCCTCCAGGTCCTCCTTGAGGTTCCTGAGCGTGAATGGCACGGCGCAATCCTAATGGCACCCTCTGGTTGGGCCTGGAACGAACAGCGAGAGGTCCGACTCGCTGATCGCCTTGAAGATGGACGAGTTCAGTAGCGCAGAAAGCGGGGGGCCGGTTGGAGGGCGAGCCGTTCGACCGACCCCGGACCGCGCCGTGACTCAGCCGCCGCTGCGGCTGTCCTGCCCCAAGAACCTGCCCGATGCAGTGGCGGTGGGTGGCGAGTGAGGTGTCTGGATCGGCCTCAATACACGGAATTGCTTGATCGACGCCGGACCGCGGAGGCCGGTCGGGCCGATGGCTCGTACCCGTAAGACGTGTCGCCCGTGCGTTACCCAGTAGCGCAGAGGTGAGCGGCAGCGGCGATAGCGGCCGCGGTCGCGCTTGCACTCGAACCCTCTGGCCTTGGTGGGTGAGTAGAAGCGAAAGCGCGCGCGGATCCGGCGGTGGCGGGTGACGGAGCCCTTCCAGAAATGCTCGGCGAAGACCAGGATCGTGCGGGGCCGAAGGGGAGCCTTGCGCCTCCGGATGCCGCTGGGTGGGTCGGGCGCCGAGAACGGATCGGTGGCGGTGAAGATCCGGCCGTCGATGCCGACCAGGGCGCAGAGCGAGGTCGAGGCGCAGGAGGCCGAGAAGAGCGCGTTGCGCGGCGGCTGTCCTTCGGCTTCGGTGGGTCGGAAAGGAACGAGGTTCTCGAAGGACCAGGAGCCGGCCCCTCCCGTCGGATCGGTCGAGGTGAGGACGTCGCCGTTGTTGTCGACCGCTACACACCCGCCCGCGGTGGGGCAGGAGACCCCGGTGATCTGGACCGAGCCGCCGGCGTCTGCCTCGCTCCAGCCGCCGCCGCCCGCAGGATCGGTCGAGGTGAGGACGTTTCCAGTCAGGTTGCCGGCGGCGCACAGCAGGGTCGAGACGCAGGCGACTCCTTCCAGGTCGCCTGGCCCGCCTGGAGCCCCTGTTTCCTGCCACGCCGAGGCGCCGCCCGCAGGGTTGGTCGAGACGAAGATCCGGCCTTCCCGGGCGACGGCGACGCAGAGCGAAGGGGTGCCGCAGGAGATGCCACGGAGATCGAGTGAGCTGCCGAGCTGAGCTACCTGCCAGTCGCCCGAGGTCGGGTCGGTCGAGGTGAGCACCTTCCCACTCGCTTTGTAGCCGCCGGAGACCGCGGCGCAGAAGGACGGCGAGGGGCAGGAGACCGCGATCAGGTGCGTGTTGCCGTGGCCTTCGTTGACGACGGTCGGCGACCACGCTGCGGCGCCGCCCGTCGGGTCGGTCGAGACGTAGACGAACCCTTCGTAGCTGACCGCGACGCAGAGGTTCTGCGAGGCGCAGGAGACCGCATTCAGCCTGCCGGCCGGTTCGGGGCAGTGCGGTTCTCCTTCGACGCAGGTTTTGCCAGGCCCGATCGGGTAGAGAGGGTTCACCACATGCCATTTGGCGACCCCGGCGGCCGGCGTTTCCGAGAAGGCGAGCGTGTCCAGGCCGCCGACGGCGACACAGAGGGATTCGGTCGGGCAGGAGACCCCGGACAACGGCGGCCCCCAGGAAGCCGAGCCTGGTGTCGGAGGCAGCTG
>DATCBF010000038.1:0-3597 GCA_036512025.1 Solirubrobacterales bacterium | reverse complement strand
GGCCCGTCCCATCCACCCCACCAACCGCAGGAACAACCCCTAGCCCGAACGGTAAGGCCCCGAGGCGGAGGAGTCCGGCTCTCGCAGCGAGGTCTCTGGCTCGGCATGGATCAGGACCTCGGCCCCCGGGATCTCCGCCTCGATCGACTCATGCATCTGGTGCGCCAGCTCGTGTGCGCGCTCGAGGCTGGTGCCGGACCGGTACTGGACGTGAAGATCAATGTGGCGGCGACTGCCGGCGCGGCGGGCGCGGAGCTTGTGATAGCCCGCAACCTCGCTGGTGCGGGCGGCGGCGATCGCCGCCTCGATCCTGTCCATCTCGACGGCAGGCAGCGCTTCGTCAATCAAAACTCCGGACGAGCGCCTGATGATCCTGATCCCGGCAGTGACGATCGCGGTGGCGACGACCAGTGCCGTGATCGAGTCGAAGGCGGCGTCACCGGTGATCTGGACCAGGGCCAGGCCGACCAGCACCCCGGCCGAGGTCAGCGCATCCGTCCTCAGGTGTGCGGCGTCACCTTCGAGAGCCGGCGATTCGTGGACCTTGGCCTGCCGTGAAAGGACAGTCGAGACGCCGAGGTTGGCAATCACCGAGACCCCCATCACGGCCATCCCGACACCGAGAGACTCGACCTGGGCGCCGATCACCAGCCGGTGGGTCGCCTCGTAGACGATGATCCCGGCGCCGACCAGGATCAACATCCCCTCGATCGTCGCCGCCAGGCTCTCGACCTTCTCGTGCCCGTAGGGATGGTCGGCATCGGCCGGCTCGTCAGCCTTGCGGACCGAGATGAAGGCGATCACCGAGGCGACCAGGTCAATCAGTGAGTGGACCGCCTCGGTGATGATCGCGATCGAGCCGGTGATCGCCCCGGCGGCAAGCTTGATCGCGATCAGGAGCGCGTTCGAGGCAATCGAGAGGCCCGCGGCGCCGCTTTTGGTGCGGATCATCGGTTTGCCGGTGGCGCTTGAGCCTCGGACCGCAGGTGCTCGGCCAGCAACCTCGCGGCTCGGCCGCGGTGGCTGATCTCGTTCTTCTCCGCTTGAGTCAACTCCGACATGGTGCGCTCGTCCCGCGGTCCGGTGTCGACGGGGACAAAAGCGGGGTCATAGCCAAATCCACCCTCCCCACGTGGCCGCTCGATCAGATTACCCTCGCAGCGAGCTTCGAAAACGCGCTCGGAGCCGTCCTCTTCGATAAGGGCGAGCGCGCAGACGTAGGCCGCTCCACGCTCCTCGCCGACCGCCGCCACGTCGCGCAAAAGCTTTTCGAGGTTGACCTCGTCGCCGGCCCCCTCGCCGGCGAAGCGGGCGGAGTGGATCCCGGGGCGGCCACCAAGCCCGACGGCCTCGATTCCCGAATCGTCGGCGACCACGGCTTTGCCGGTGGCGGCGTGCGCGGCACGAGCCTTGTCCAAAGCGATCTCCGCAAAAGAGTCGCCATCCTCCGGCGGCAACTCGACATCCGCCGGCAGAGGCTCCAAGTCCACCTCCGGCAACAGCTCTCGCAGCTCGCGCAGCTTGTGCTTGTTGCCGGTGGCGAAGATCAAGTTCCCGTGACCTGGTCCTGCACCTCCCGCAGGCGAGTTATCCCGCCCTCGGCAAGGCCCAGCAGCTCATCAAGCGATGTACGGGAAAGTGGAGTTCGCTCGGCGGTCGCCTGCACCTCGACGAGGCCGCCGTCGCCAGTCATGACAACGTTGGCGTCGACCTCGGCGGTGGAGTCCTCGGAATAGTCGAGATCGCAGAGGGCGCGACCGTCGACCATCCCGACGCTGACCGCAGCGACCGATCCGGTCAGTGGCATCGTCTCGATCGAGCCGCCGTCGAGCAAGCGCTGCAGAGCGAGTCGCAGGGCGACGTAACCGCCGGTGATCGCGGCGCAACGGGTGCCGCCATCGGCTTCGAGCACGTCGCAGTCGACGTAGACGCTGCGTTCACCGAGGGCCTTGAAGTCGACGATCACCCGCAACGATCTCCCGATCAGCCGCTGAATCTCAACCCCGCGACCGTCCTGCTTGCCCTTCGAGATGTCACGCTGCTTGCGATCCCCGGTCGAGGCCGGCAGCATCGCGTACTCGGCTGTGACCCAGCCTTTGCCACGGCCTTTCATCCAGCGCGGCACCGTGTCGCTGACAGAGGCGGTGCAGATCACCCGCGTTTTGCCGATCGAGATCAGGGCCGAGCCGTCGGCGCTGGCTACAAAGCCGGGATCGACGGTGACCGGGCGAATGTCGGCAGGGGCGCGGTCGTAGCTGCGGGAGGCTGGCATATCGCGAGTTTGTCACGCAGGCGCGCGCCGATGACGCCCGGCCGGACCGGGTCAGCCTTCGGGTAGAACCCGCAGGCCGCGCTGGCTGAAGTGGGCGTCGAAGGCGAAAGCTTCATTACCTCCATCGCGCTCGAGCAGGGCGAACGACGTCGCATCGACATAGCTCCAGCGCTTATCGCGATGGCGCTCGAGGATTGCCCAGGCCTCCTCCTCCACATCCGGGTCGAGACGAACCAGGTCGATCGCTTCGCTGGCGCGGAACCTGCGTCCCCATTCGATCGCCTCGACTCGTCCAATCCGGACCATCAGCGCTGTATAGGTCTCGGCAAAAACGTAGTTGGAGGTGAAGAGCGTGACTCCTTCGCCGACCAACTTCGACAGGGCTTCGCGAGCCTTCCCGTGCTCGGCCTCCGCTTCGTTGCGCAGGGCGACAAAAGCGCTTGTGTCGATGAAGACAGCTCTCATTACCCGTAGAGGTCGCTGTCCAGCGTGGTGACGCTGGTGCCCTCACGGCCCTTGCCGGGCGGCTCCTCGACCAGGTAGCCGATCAGCGCGTCGCCGGCGAGGCTGGAGCGCCGGGAGCGCTCAGCGTCGATCAGCTCGCGGACAACCGCGGCGATGCTGCCGGACTTGCCGGCCCGCTGCTTGAGCCACCGGTGCTGCCCCTCATCTAGATATAGCTGGGTTCGATGCTTCATGCTGTCATACAGCATAAAGCGCGCCGGAGACGGAATCGGGATGACTGGAGCCTGTGGGGGAGTCATGGTGGTCGGTGTCTGGGGGTCAGGAGTTGAGGCGGCCTGATCGCCGGCCGCCCCGCCTCCCTATTTGAACGTGACTTTGTCCACCGCCTCCTTGATCTTGTTGACGATCACATCGGCCAACTCGGTCCCCTGTTTGCCGTTGAAGCCCTTCATCGCGGCAACCATCCCCACCATCAGCAGGGACACGAGCAGGATCAGGCCGACGTACTCGACCGTCCCCTGCCCCAGCTCTCCATCCGCCAGCCGGCGAATCGTCCTCAGCCGCCGCTCGACCGCGGCGTGCACATAACCCAACAGCGCGTAGATCATCAGAGCCTCCTCGTCGAATTGCGCCAGATCCTGGGCCAAGCCGATTCACCGATCTAGACCTGGATGTGCCAATTCGCGAGCACAAGCGTGAAATGTTTGAGACCTACGGGCGCTGCGCGATCGCGTCCGCTCGCGCCGGGGATACCCTGATCACGGTGCGTGTCCTCGTCGTCACCAACTTCGAGCCCGATCCCTCAGCGCCCCAGCGGGGGCGCTGGGTGCTCGACCAGGTCGATGAGGTGCGGCGCCGCG
>DATCBF010000037.1:0-11775 GCA_036512025.1 Solirubrobacterales bacterium | reverse complement strand
GCGATTTCGAGGTGACGATTCCGCCCCGGCCGGGAGGCGCAGAGTCGCTGAACGTGGCCGCCGCGGCGGCGATCGTCTGCGAGCGGATATCGTCGCTCGCGATGCCGGAGGAGACGCCAGATGTTTGATCGAGTCGCCGAGATCCAGACTGAGGCGGAAGCCGCGATCGGCGCCGGCGTAAACACCGCCGAGCTGGAGGAGCTGCGGGTCCGCTACCTCGGCCGCAAGGCCGAGCTGACGACGATCCTCAGGGGCATTGCTGAGCTTCCCGCCGAGGAACGGGGCAAGGTCGGCGGGGCCGCGAACAAGGCTCGCAAGTCGCTGGAGTCTCAGCTCGAGGCAAAGGCGGCACAGCTCGATGCCTCGGAGCTGGACGCCCGGCTCACCGCCGACCAGATCGATGTCACCCTGCCCGGCGCCCCCTCGCGCCCGAGCGGTCATCTCCACCTGATCACCCGCACCATGCGCCAGATCGAGGACGTCATGGTCGGTCTCGGCTACCGGGTGATGGAGGGCCCCGAGATCGAGCACGACTACTACAACTTCACCGCGCTCAACCATCCCGAGGGCCACCCCGCGCGGATGCTGCAGGACACCTTCTACCTGCAGTCCCACCCAGAGGTGCTGCTGCGCACGCACACCTCGCCGATGCAGATCCGGGCGATGGAGACGCAGGGGCCGCCGATCTTCATCGTCGTCCCGGGCAAGGTCTACCGGCGCGACTCCGACGCTACCCACAGCCCGATGTTCCACCAGATCGAGGGGCTGGCAATCGGCGAGGGGATCACCCTCGCCGACCTGCAGGGCACGCTGCTGGAGATGCTGCGGGCGATCTTCGGCGAGAGCCGCGAGGCGCGGATGCGGCCGCACTTCTTCCCCTTCACCGAGCCCAGCGTCGAGTTCGACGTCTCCTGCTTCCAGTGCGAGGGGACCGGCAGCCTGGCCGACGGCGAGCGCTGCAACCTCTGCAAGGGGATCGGCTGGATCGAGGTCGGCGGCGCCGGCATGGTCGATCCCAACGTGCTCGGCTTCGTCGAAGGCAACGGCTATGACGCCGAGCGGGTCCAGGGCTTCGCCTTCGGCATGGGGGTCGAGCGGATCGCGATGCTGCGCCACGGGGTGCCGGATCTGCGGCGCTTCTTCGACAACGACGTGCGGGTGCTGGGGCAGTTCCTATGAGGGTCCCTTACTCGTGGCTGAAGGAGTACTGCGATCCTGAGGTGGAGCCGGGGGTTCTGGCCGAGCGGATGGCGATGACCGGGACCGAGGTCGAGCGGGTGACGACGATCGGGCCACCCTCGGCTGAGAGCTTCGTCGTCGGCAAGGTGGTCGCGGCCGAACCGCACCCCGACGCCGACCGGCTGCGGGTCTGCACGGTCGACACCGGCGACGGCGAGCGCACGATCGTTTGCGGCGCCCCCAACGTGGCCGCGGGCCAGACCGTCCCGGTGGCGCTGCCGGGAGCGGTGATGCCCGGCGGCCACAAGATCGGCAAGGCGAAGCTGCGCGGGGTCGAGTCGAGCGGAATGATCCTCTCGGCTTCTGAGCTGGAGGTCGGGGAGGGATCCGACGGCATCCTCGTCCTCGACGACGACATCGCTTCGGGCACGCCTCTCTCAGAGGTGTTGCCACTGGCCGAGGCGGTGCTGGAGCTGGAGGTGACGCCAAACCGGGTCGACTGCTTCGGCATCTACGGCGTGGCCCGTGAGGTCCACGCGATCAGCGCCGCGCCGCTGGGGTCGGCTCCCTGGGTCGACGACGCGGTGGCCGAGGGCAGTGGGAACGTTGCCGATTTCGCCTCGGTTACCGTCGAGGTTCCCGACCTCTGCCCACGTTTCACCGCCCGCGTCTTCACCGAGGTCACGATCGGCCCCTCGCCCGCCTGGCTGCAGGCGCGCCTGACCGCCGCCGGCCAGCGCCCGATCAACAACGTCGTCGACATCACCAACTACGTGATGCTGCTGACGGCGCAGCCGCTGCACGCCTTCGACCTCGACAAGGTCCCGGATGGAGCGCTCACGGTCCGCGGCGCGGAGCCGGGCGAGAAGATGACGACCCTCGACGGCGTCGAGCGCACTCTCGACGCCGAGACGGTCCTGGTCTGCGACAGCAACGGGCCCTCGGGCGTCGCCGGGATCATGGGCGGCCAGGTCTCCGAGGTCTCCGCCGAGACGACCCGGGTCTTGCTCGAGGTCGCCAACTGGAACGGCAAGAACATCCTGCGGACCTCGCGCCTGCTGGGCCTGCGCTCGGAGGCGTCTTCGCGCTTCGAGAAGCAGCTGCACCCCGACCTCTGTCCGCGGGCGCAGCAAATGGCTTCGCGGCTGCTGGTCGAGCTCTGCGGCGCCAAGCTGGTTCCCGGCACGATCGATGTCGCCGCCGAGATTCCCGAGTCGCCACGGCTGCGGCTGCGCGCCGCCCGGGTCGAGGGCCTGCTCGGGATGCGGGTCGAGCAGTCCGACCAGGTCGCCTATCTGGAGCGGCTCGGCTTCGGCGTCGAGGTGGAGGGGGACGACCTCGAGGTCACGGTTCCGCCCGACCGCCACTTCGACGTCACCCGCGAGGTAGACCTGATCGAGGAGGTGGGCCGGGTCCATGGCCTGGCCGAGAATCTGCCGACGACGCTGCCCGGCAGCGCCGGTCAGGTCGGTGGTCTCAGTCGCGAGCAGCGGCTGCGGCGGCGGGCCGAGGACGCGATCCGCGACCTTGGCTTCGACGAGATCGTCGGGCTCAGCTTCACCGATCCCGGCGAGGCCGCACGGCTGCGCCTGCCGGAGGACGACCGCAGGGCCGATGGCGTGATCGTCGCCAACCCCCTCTCCGAGGATCAGTCGGTGATGCGGACGACGCTGCTCGGGTCGCTGCTCGACGCCGCCGGGCGAAACATCTCCCGCGGCGCTGACCATGTCGCCCTTTTCGAGTCGGGCCGTGTCTACCTGAACAGCTCGCCGACGGGCCTAAAAGGGAACGCAGAGGCCCGTTCGATGGCCGTCGGCACCCTTGGTGGAGAGTTTCCGGGCGAGCGGCCGGCGCCGTTTGCCGAGCCTCACCGGCTTGGCTGCCTTGCGGTTGGACCGTTGACGCCCAAATCGTGGCGCGGGGGTGGCGAGCCCGCCGACTTCTTCGCCTTGAAGGGGGTGCTGGAGGCGATCGCCGCGGGGCTCGGGGTCGAGTTGACCTTCGAGGCGGCCCCCGAGCCGTTCCTGCACCCTGGCCGTTCGGCTGAGATCGGTATCGGCGGGATTTCAGCCGGCTGGATCGGCGAGCTGCATCCGCTGGTCTGCCGCGCCTGGGACCTGGAGGCGGCGGTCGCCTGCGAGGTCGAGCTCGCGGCGCTGATCGCCGCCGCCTCGGCCGGGGAAGAGACCTACGACGACGTCACCACCTTCCCGGCGGTCTACCAGGACTTGGCGGTGGTGATCGCCGACGATGTCGCCGCCACCGCTGTGCGGGCGGCCGTGATCGGGGGCGGCGGCGAGCTGCTGCGCTCGGCCGAGGTCTTCGACCTCTTCGAGGGCGAGCAGGTCGGCAAGGGCAACAAGAGCCTGGCGCTGCGGCTCGAGTTCCGCGCCGGCGATCGCACCCTCACCGACGAGGAGGTCACCAGACAGCGCAACTCGATCGAGTTCGAGCTGAAAAGGATCGGGGGGTCGCTGCGTGGCTGATCTATCCAAGCAACCGCTTTCCGGAGATCCCGTCGCTCGGGTTCTGGTCGCCGGCGCCTCCGGTTTCACCGGCGCCCTGGCGGCGCAGATCGTCTGGCGTCATCCGCGACTGAAGCTGGTCGCGATCACCTCGCGCAGCGACGCCGGCAAGCGGCTCGACAGCCTCTACCCGCGCTACCGGGTGCCATTGGAGTTGACCGAGCTCGACCTCGACCGGGTCGACGCCGTCGACGCCGCGATCGTCGCCTATCCGCACGGCGCCTCGGCCCCGACCGTCGCCGCTCTGCGCGGGCTCGGGGCGATCGTCGCCGATCTCTCCGCCGACTTCCGCCTCCGCGACATCGCCACCTACGAGCGCTGGTACGGCGAGCATGGCGCGCCCGAGCTGCTCAACGGCGCCGTCTACGGGCTGACCGAGCTCTACCGCGAGCAGCTGCGCGAGGCCGAGTTGGTCGCGACTCCTGGCTGTTACCCGACCGCGAGCGTGCTGGCGCTGGCGCCGCTGGCCGAACGCGGCCTGCTCGCCGACGTCGTCATCGACGCCAAGCAGGGCGTCTCCGGCGCCGGTCGCGGCGGTGGCGACGCGATGCACTACGTCGCGATGGACGAGAACGCCTTCGCCTACAAGACCGAGGGCCATCGCCACCGGCCCGAGATCGAGCAGGAGCTGGCGGCGCTGGGCAGCCCGGCGCCGGTCACCTTCGTCCCGCACCTGCTGCCGCTCGACCAGGGCGAGCTGACCAGTTGCTATGCGCAAACGACCGAGCCGATCTCAAAGGACGAGGTCCAGGCGCTCTATCGCGAGCGCTACGCCGATGAGCCCTTTGTCCATGTCGTCGACAGCCCACCCGGGCTGCGCGATGTCCGCGACACAAACGAGTGCCACGTCTACGTGACCGTCGAGGAGCGGGGGAGGGTGCTCGCTTTCTCGGCGATCGACAACCTCTGGAAGGGGGCATCGGGGCAGGCCGTGCAGTGCCTCAACCTGATGCTGGGACTCGACGAGACCGAGGGCCTGAAGTGAGTTTCTCGTCGGCCAAGGTGGAGCAGGGCAGGCGGGGCACGTCTTTTTTCAACTCGCGCTGGGTGCAGGCCCCGGACGGGGTCGAGGAGCTCGACCCCGCGCAGCTGGCGCCGGGCTTCCGCGCCGGCGGCGCCCATTGCGGGCTGAAGGAAGGCGGCAAGACCGATGTCGGCCTCGTCGTCTGTGACGCCGAGAACGTCGTCTCCTCGATCCTGCTCACCCGCAATGCCTCTTCGGCAGCGCCCGTCCGGGTCTGCCGCGACCGCTGCGAGCGCGGCGCGATCCGCGCCGCAGTCGTCAACTCCGGCAACGCCAACGCCGAGACCGGCGAGAAGGGCTACGCCGACGCGGTCGCGATGTGCGACGAGGCTGCCGCGCAGCTCGGGCTGCGGCCCGAGCTCGTGGCCGTGGCCGAGACCGGGGTGATCGGCGTGCCGCTGCCGATCGAGACCGTGCTCGGCGGGATCAGCGGGGCGACCGCGAATCTTTCGACATCCGGCGGAGTCGCGTTTTCCGATGCGATCGTCACCACCGACCGCTGGCCGAAGCGGTGCACGCTGCGCGCGGGCGCCGTCACGCTTTCGGCCCAGGCCAAGGGCGGCGGCATGATCCAGCCGAACATGGCGACGATGCTCTGCTTCGTCCAGACCGACGCCGTGGTCGGGGATCCCGATGCGGCCCTGCGGGCGGCGACCGACGCCTCCTTCGAGCGGATCACGGTCGACGGGCAGATGAGCACCAACGACACCGTCCTGTTGCAGGCGACGGGGTCATCCGGCGCGCCGCTGCCGGAGGGGCTGCTGGAGGCGGTGTTGCTGCAGCTCGCGATCGAGGTCGTCGCCGACGGCGAGGGCTCCTCGCGGGTCGGGCGGGTCCAGGTCGATGGAGCCGCCTCTGCCGTCGAGGCCGAGCGGGTTGCCCGCGCGATCGCCAACTCGCCGCTGGTGAAGACGGCGCTGTTCGGGCGTGACCCCAACTGGGGCCGGATCGCCCAGGCCGCCGGCATGGCTCTGGCCGGCGAGGACTTGGAGGAGATCGGGGCGGAGGCGATCGACGCCGCCGAGCTGGCCGAGGACGTCGCCGAGGCCGAGATCGGGATCAGGCTCGATCGCGGCGAGCACCGGGCCCACGTCTGGTTCTCCGACCTCGGCTATGAGTACGTTCGGATCAACGCGGAGTACACGACGTGAGCGTCTACGGAAGGAGTCGGCCATGACCGAGAGGGCGCCGCAGTCGCGGGGAGCGGGCACCAGCGTCGAGACGCTGCTGGAGGCCCTGCCGTATATCCGCGAGTTCCACGGCCGCACTGTCGTGATCAAGTACGGCGGCGCCGCGATGCGCGAGAAGTCGCTGCGAGACGCCTTCGCCACCGACGTGGTCCTGCTCAAGTACGTCGGGCTGAACCCGGTGATCGTCCACGGCGGCGGCCCCGAGATCACCGAGCACATGGAGCGCCTCGGGCTCGAGGTCCGCTTCCACGAGGGCCTGCGGGTCTCCGACGCCGACACGGTCGAGGTGGCGAAGATGGTCCTGCTCGGCAAGGTCAACGCCGACATCGTCGAGCGGCTCAACCGTCACGGCCAGCCCTCGGTCGGCCTCTCCGGCAGCGACGGCTCCCTGTTCGAGGTGAAGCCGGCGCCCAATGCCGAGCAGGTCGGCTTCGTCGGCTCGATCGAGCGGGTCGACGTCGACGTCCTCAACCACATCGCGGTCGACTACATCCCCGTGATCGCCTCCGCCGCATCCGATCGCAGCGGGCAGTCCTACAACGTCAACGCCGACGAGGCGGCCGGCAAGGTCGCCGCCGCACTTGGCGCCTACAAGTCGATCTTCCTCACCGACGTCGAGGGCTGGCGGGCCGATGCCGCCGATGAGGGCTCGCTGATCTCGCGGGCGACGGTGAGCGAGGTGGAAGAGCGGCTGGCCTCGATCGACGGCGGCATGAGGCCGAAGATGCAGGCCTGCGTCGACGCGATCCGCGGCGGCGCCCAGTCCGCCCACATCATCGATGGCCGCAAGCCTCACTCGCTGCTGCTGGAGCTGTTCACCGACGCCGGCATCGGGACGATGGTGACGCCGTGAACCTGACCGACCTGCAGTCGCTCGAGGGTCGCTACCTGATGCAGACCTACCGCCGGGCGCCGGTCGAGTTCGTCCGCGGCGAGGGCGCGCGGCTCTGGGACGCTGACGGCAACGAGTACCTCGACTTCCTGGCCGGGATCTCGGTCTGCTCGGTGGGGCACTGCAACCCGGCCGTGGTCGAGGCGGTGCGCGAGCAGGCCGGGCGGCTGATGCACACCTCCAACCTCTTCTACACGGAGCCGATGGTGCGCCTCGCCGAGCGCCTGTCCGAGTCGAGCCTCGGCGGCCGGGTCTTTTTCTCCAACTCCGGCGCCGAGGCCAACGAGTGTGCGATCAAGATCGCCCGCAAGCACGCGCACCGCAGGGGGATCGAGGCGCCGGAGATCGTCAGCTTCGAGCGCGACTTCCACGGCCGCACCTTCGGAGCGCTGGCGGCGACCCCGGCGCTCGCCGCCAACCCCGACCTCGGCCCGATGCTGGGGGGGTTTCGCTCGGTCCCATTTAACGACGCGAGTGCCCTGAGCGAGGCCGTCGGCGCCAGCACGGCGGCGGTTCTGATCGAGCCGATTCAGGGCGAGAGCGGTGTCTACCCGGTCACGGACGAGGTGTTGCTGGCGGCTCGCCAGGCTTGCGACGAGGCGGGGGCGCTGCTGATTTTCGATGAGATCCAGACCGGGATCGGCAGGACGGGGTCTCTCTGGGCCTATGAGCAGACACCGGTCCGGCCCGACGTCCTCACCTCGGCCAAGGCGCTCGGCGGCGGCCTGCCGATCGGGGCCTGCCTGACCACGCCGGCGGCGGGAGAGGTCCTCGAGCCCGGCGACCATGGCTCGACCTTCGCCGGCGGCCCGCTGGTCGCGTCGGCCGCTCTGGCCGTCCTCGACATTGTCGATGACCGATCGCTTCTGCGCTCGGTCCGGGAGATGGGCGCGAAGCTGAGCGAGGGGCTGCTGAGTCTGGGGGGGGTTCGCGAGGTGCGCGGTCGCGGCTTGATGCTCGGCGTCGGCCTCGAGCAGGGGGTTGACGCGGTCGCGGTCGGGGCCGACCTCCTGCGCCACGGCTTGATCGTCAACGTCCCCGAGCCCGGGACCCTGCGCCTGTTGCCGCCGCTGACGGTTGACAGCGAAGACGTGGAAGAGGCGATGGCGAAGGTCGAGGCCGCGCTGCCCTGAGGCGGGTTGGGCTAGGCCCTCCAGGGAGGGCTAGGCAGTGCTTCGGGCTCTGCGTCTTTCGCGCAGAGCGACCGCCATCCGTGCAGCCGGCCGGGCAAGCGCCCCCAGCGGCCCCGGGGCCGGGTGCAGCGTCGTCGCGAGCGGGCGACGGTCGGCCCAGAGCCGGCCGATCAACTGATTGTTCGGGTCGGCGCAGGAATCCATCGATTTCAGTCGAGAGTCCTCGTGGAAGCGGTCGATCAGGTGCAGCTCCAGCTCACGGCCGGGGGCGAAACGCTGGAAGCGCTCGTCGTAGGCCACCTTGAAGCAGAAGCTGATGCCTCCGCCCAAGAGGTTGCAGCGGGCCGCGACTACTTGCCCGCCGGCTTCGAGGAAGAGCAGCTCCAAGGCGCCGCGCGCGGCGAAGGCGCCGGCCGTCTCTCGGAAGAACTCGGCGTGGCGAGGGTCGGCGGTAAGCGCGGTGCCCTGCTGTCCCTTCCATCCGGAGGCCTCGAGCTCGAGGAATGTCTCAACCGCCTTCCGCTCGCCGGCTCGATCGACCAGCTCGAGCGGCCCGTCCAGCTCCTCGGCGAGAAGCTTGGCGAGGCGTCTGTGCTCGCGTCGGTGCTTGCCCTTGACCTGCCCGTCCAGGTAGTCATTCTGTGGGCGCCGGTACAGGACCGCTCGCTCAAAGCGGTCGAACGCGACCACGCCGGTGGCCGAGGCCTTCTCGACGGCGTCCGCAATCGGCCCCTCACCCGGGATCCACTCGAGGCTCGCGAATGCGGAACGGGGACCTCCCCTCCCCATTTGGGCCAGGATCGCCTCGACGCTGTCGGCGGCTCCATCTGGCCGCAGCAGCGGCGTTCCCAGCAGGCAGTAAATGTGCAGCCAGGTGGCCATGCCGGGCAGCGGCAGGCGGTGCCAGCGCGAGTAGTGGCGGATCGGCAGGCAGGCCGCCCAGCCTTCGCTGTCGGCCACGCGAAGGATTGCCACGTCGTTAATTTCGCCGAGCCCGCGGGCGGCGGCGAGGACGAAATCGGGATCGAAGAAGGGATTGGGCTCGATCGCGCCGGCGGCCAGCTCGCGCCAGGCGGCTAAATCCCGCTCGCCCAACTCGCCCAGGGGGATCGACTGGGCGTTCAACCGGGGCGCAGCGACTTCAGGGCCCGGTGCACCGCGAACTTCGCCTTGTCGGTGGCGATGTGTTCGCCGGGCGGGCGAGGGGAGATCTTCAGCTTGCGAAGCCGCCGGTTCATCGAGTGGACGACGGCGCCGCGCTCGGTCACCGGCGTGCGGAAGGTGATCGAGAGGGAGACTGAGACCGACGGCCCGTTGATCACCCAATGCGGGGCGTTGGGGGGGACGTAGACGCCGTCTCCTGGGGTCAGCTCGTAGGCGGTCGGTTCCTCGGGGAGACGGTCCATGTTGCGATCGCCGGCGAACATTTTCTCGACCTGCAGCTGTTCGACTTCGGTGTCGGCGAAACGGCCGAGGTTCATCTGCTTGCTGCCGCGTATCTGCAGCAGGAAGTTGTGCTCGTGATCGGTGTGGGCCGGCGTCGTCGAGTTCGGCGCCGAGAGGAAGACGAAGCCCTCGCGGAGGTTCATCCCGCCCTCGCGGCCCTGGACCATCGGGTCGACCTCGTTCAGAGCTTCGTCGAGGAGGTGGTGGTAGGCGGGGACCTGCTCGATGTTCTTGAGGACCATCCAGCAGCCGTTGGTCTCTATGTTGCGGGCGATCTCGCCCGGGGTCTCGTCGATCGACTCGACCTGCCCGGCGGTGATGACCGCCGGGATGTCTCCCCGGTTGTGCTCGATGTCGTTGGCGGGCAGCTGTTCGGCCAGTTTCGCCACGGCCTCGACGGTGAGCAGCTCGTGCTGGGCAAGGTTGTGATGGACGCCGAACGGTTCCTCCGCGAAGTTGGAGGCCAGGCGGTCGGCATCGATCTCGAGTATCTGGGTCATCGGTTCCTCCTCTCGCGCTTGAAGTCGCGCAGTGAGCGGGCGGTGGCAAGGGCCGGCCTGGTGGCGCGGCCGGCCGCTCCGGCCGCGGGAAGCAGGTGGGTGGTGAGCTCGCGCCGGTCGGGCCAGAGTCGGTTGATCATCGCGTTGTTGGCATCGGCGCAGGAGTCCATGAAGTCGACATCGGAATTCTCGTGGAAGAGCTTGAGCATCTCCAGCTCCAGGAGGATGCCGGGGGAGTACTTGGACCACCGCTCGTCGTAGGCGATCTTGAAGAAAAAGATCGCAGAGCCGGCGAGCAGGTTGCACTTCATCGCGACGGTCTGGTCGCCGGCTTGCAGCGCCAGCAGCTGCAGCCGCCCGCGGGCGGCGAAGGCCCGGCACATCTCCGTGAAGAAGGCGACGTGCCCAGGGTGCGCGGCAATTGTCGTGCCGTGGGTCGCGAGGCCGCCGGCCGTCTCGAGCGCGACGAAATCGGCGTATGCGTCGTCGTCGCCGGCGCGGTCGGTCACGACCAGCTCGCCCCCCAGCTTTTCGCTGAGCTTGCGGCCCTGGCGGCGCAGCTCACGACGGTGCTTGGAGCTGAGCGTCTCCTCGGCATAGGTCGGCTCGGGACGGCGTCGCAATACCGCCCGCTCATAGCGCTCGAAGCGGATCGGCCTCGGCCGTCGCTCCTCCAGGAGGGCCGGGAGGGCCTCGCCCAGCGGCCCGTCGCCGGCCACCAGCTCCAGCGAGCCGAACCTGGCCCCGGGCGCCGACCCCGGGATCTCCTCGAGCAACCGGGCGAGCGACTCGCCCGGCTGCTCGGGGGCGATCAGGGGGGTCCCGAGCAGCCCATAGAGGGGGTGGCCACGCCAGGTCGCCAGAGAGCGGATCGGGGCCCGGTGCCAGCGCTTCTCCAGATGAACAGGCATGCAGGCGGACCAACCGTCGCCATCGCGGAGGACCAGCAGCCGCACCTCGCTCTCACGGCCGAGGCCGCGGGCCAACGGCAGGATGTAATCCGGCTCGAAGAAGGGGTTTGGCTCCACCGCGCGCGCCGCCAGCTGCCGCCATTGCGCCAGCTCGCGCGTCGACAGCTCCGCTGCGGCAATCAGCTCAGCCGGCACGCGCTAAGTATGCCCGCTGACTTTGCCGAAATGGAGGATTCGAAGCGCCCGGCCGATACTTCTGAGGTTTGGGCGCCCGCCAGAAAGACAGAAAGCCGTTGCGAATCCTGCTGCTCAGCCAGTACTTCACGCCGGAGGTGACCGCGGCGAGCTTCCGCCTGCAGCCACTTGCCGAACGACTCGCCGAGAGTGGGCACGAGGTCGAGGTCATCTGCGAGATCCCGAATCATCCGGAGGGGGTCGTCCGCGACGGTTTCCGCGGCAAGGCGGTTCAGAGGCGAGGGCTCGGCGATTTCACCGCGCGATACGTATGGGTTCGCGTTTCCCCCGCCAAAAGCGTGCGGGCGCGGGCTCTCGGCTACGGCAGCTACGCCCTGATGGCCACTTTGGCCGGGATCGCCACCAGGCAGCCCGACGTGATCCTGGCCTCGTCGCCGCCCTTGCCGGTTGCGGCGGCGGCGATGGCCGTGGCCCGCCTGCGCCGCGTGCCCTGGGTGATGGACGTCAGGGATCCCTGGCCCGAAGCCGCGGTCGCCCTCGGCGAACTCACCAACCAGAAGGCGATCGGGGCGCTGGAGCGGCTGGAGAAGAGGCTGTACGCGTCGGCTTCGGCGATCGTCACCGTGACCGAGCCGTTCCGCCGCGATATCGCGGCGAAGGTCGCCGACCCGCGGAAGGTGGCGGTTGCCCCCAACGGCACGACCGCTGCTTGGATCGAGGCCGGCAAGCGAGAGGAGGACCGCTCGCAGCTCGCCATGCCGCGGGATCGTTTCGTCCTCA
>DATCBF010000036.1:0-2485 GCA_036512025.1 Solirubrobacterales bacterium | reverse complement strand
GGCATCAGTTCGCCGACCTAATGCGAAACAGAACCGCTGAGGACGGGTCCGACCTCGGAATGTGGATCGGCCGACTTTTCTCGATTCTCGATGCAGAGGAAGACGACAGAACGACCACCCTGGATGAGGATCTGGCGGCATTCCCTTACGTCAACGGCGGTCTCTATCAGGAGCCCATCGATCCGCCCGATACGACGCGGGGGATGCGAGATCGGCTGCTCGAGGCGAGCGCGTTCGACTGGTCGAAGATCAGCCCCGCGGTGTTTGGGTCGATGTTCCAGTCGGTCATGGACCCGGAGGCCCGCCGACACCTGGGGGCGCACTACACCTCGGAGGCAAACATCTTCAAGGTCATTCGCCCGCTCTTTCTGGATGGCCTAGAGACCGAGCTGGCGGCGGCGGGCACGCCGGCGAGGCTTCGCGCATTCCACAGAAAGCTAGGGGAGCTGCAGTTTCTCGACCCGGCGTGTGGCTGCGGGAATTTCCTGGTCATCGCCTATCGAGAGCTACGCCGACTCGAGCGAGAAACGCTGCTGAAATTGTACCCCCAAAACGTGCAGATGACGACCGAGCTTGAGGCCTGGCGTCACGTGTCCCTCGACCAGTTCTGCGGCATTGAGATTGAGGAGTTCCCGGTGCGGATCGCCGAGACGGCTATCTACCTGGTCGATCACTTGGAGAACGAGAAGCTGGGGGCATCGTTCGGCGTGAACATCGCAGACCTCCCCCTCGCCGAATCCGCTGAGATCCGATGGGCGAATGCGCTCGAGACTCCCTGGGCAGATGTTCTCGACCCAGGCGAGTGCTCGTTCCTCCTCGGCAACCCGCCCTACGGGGGCAAGCACCTGCTGGACGACGCGCAAAAGGGCAGCCTGGCTGCTGTCTTCGAGGACCACCCGCAGGGAGGCACGATGGACTTTGTTAGCGGCTGGTTCAAGCTGGCCGCCGACTACCTCGCCGCGGGCGACGGGACGGCCCGTGGCGCCTTTGTCGCCACAAACAGCGTCACCCAGGGCGAGCAGGTCCCGGCGTTGTGGCCGACCCTCCATCAGGCCGGGCTCCACATTGACTTTGCCTGGCGCACGTTCGACTGGACGAGCGAAGGCCGCCACCGTGCGCACGTCCATGTCGTGATTATCGGCTTCGTCCACAGCGGCGAGCCGGTGGCCGGGAAAATCTACGAATTCGACGCCGAGACGGACACTTCAGTTGCCCACGACGCTTCCACGATCAACGGCTACCTCGTCGCCTTCGACGAGACCTATCCGGCAGCGAGGACAACGCCCCTAGCCGATGTTCTCCCCGTCGCGTACGGGTCGAAGCCCACCGATCAGGGCAACCTCCTGCTCAACGCCGAGGAGGCAGCTGAGGTCCGGGGGTCAGACTCTGTGGCCGCTCGATACATCCGGCCGCTCCTGAGCACGGACGAGTTCCTAGACGGCATAGAGCGCTTTTGCTTCTGGCTCGAGGACGCCGACCCCGCGGATATCCGCGAGTCGCCCACCCTTCGCACGAGAATCGCCGCCGTCAAGACGTTCCGCGAAGCATCGAAAAAGGCGCAGACCCGGGACAAAGCGAAGGAACCCGGGGTATTTGCCGAGATCCGGACCCCTGAGAACGATTTCGTCTTCGTCCCGCTCCACTCGAGCGGGGATCGTCGTCTGATTCCTATGGGCTTCGTTCCTGCCGCCGACAACGCGATCGTCCACAACAGCGGGTCATACGTCGAGAACGCGGACCTGGCGTTGTTTGGACTACTACAGTCAGAAATGTTCTCCGCATGGCAGCGCGTCGTGGGGGGCCGGATCAAGAGCGACTACCGCTTCAACAATCGCCTCGTCTACAACACCTTTCCCTTTCCCGATCTGAGCGACCTGCACCGCGACCGCATCGGGGAGGCGGCCAGCGGCGTCCTGGGGGCCCGCGACGCCCACGATGGTTCCTCCCTGGCCGATCTCTACGACCCGCTGGCGACGCCGCGAGACCTCGTTGCAGCCCACCGAGACCTGGACGGAGCTGTTGATCTCGCATTCGGCCGGCGTCGACGCCCAGGGGAGGCAGAGCGAATGGCGTTCCTATTTGACGAGCACATGCGGGTGCTCGAGGCCGGCCAGCTACAGGCAACTCCCACTCGAAGGCGCCGCCGGCGCTAAGGGGCAGAGGACTAGGGTCGCCGCGAGTGGCGGCCTCCTTCCAGTCCGACCCCATCGCCTCGAAGACCTGCCCCGGGTGGACGTGGGCTCGAGTGCCCAGTACCAGGTTCGACACGGCCTGTGAAGCGAAGCCCGGAACGAGACTCGAACTCGTGACCCCTTCCTTACCATGGAAGTGCTCTACCAACTGAGCTATCCGGGCGGGTTGGCTCTAGAGAGCCAAAATTATGTCAGTGATGCGGCGGCGGGCTGAGCGCCATGGGACTCAGATGGGACACGAAAGCGAAAATCGGACCGCCCGCGTCCAATGAGGCTCTTCTGGCTCACCGTCA
>DATCBF010000035.1:0-14840 GCA_036512025.1 Solirubrobacterales bacterium | reverse complement strand
GCTCGACCCCAAGCTTGGCGAAGCGCTCGCCAAGCTTGGGGTCGTCGATCAGGAAGGCCTCGCCGAAGCGGCGCGGATCGGTGAACCAGAGCTCGCGCCCGTCCTCGAGCGTGAAGCGCGCCCGCAGGTGGCGCTCCGAGGTCGAGCGCTCGCCCTCGTAGAGACGGCGGCCCTCGGAGGGATCAAGTGCCTCCTCGCCCTCGACCAGGACGAGGTTGCCGGTCATCCGCAGGTGCATGACCAGCGTCTGAGCACCCTCCAGCGCCAGCAGCAGGTACTTGCCGCGCCGGCCCAGCCCCTCGATCGTCCGCCCGCTGACAGTGGCCGACAGCCCGGTCGGGTCTCCCGGGCGAGACCACCGCTCGTCGAGCACCTCCAGTCGCTCGATCCTCTGTCCGGCCAGCTCCGGATCGAGCTGGCGGGCAACGGTCTCGACCTCGGGCAGCTCGGGCATCGCTCTGTTCTATCCCATGGGTTCGCACTTTGTCTCGTATAGCGAGACAAACCACGGTCGCAGCGTGAGCGCAGCTGCCCTCAGTCGGCGACTGCGCGCGGGTGAGAGCGGAAATAGACCTCTTTGAGCTGGGCGCCGGAGAGGTGCGTATACATCTGGGTCGTGGAGATATCAGCGTGGCCGAGCATCTCCTGCACGGCACGCAGATCGCAGCCGCCGGCGAGTAGATGGGTGGCGAAGCTGTGGCGCAGCGTATGCGGGCTCATCTGCCCCTCCAGCCCGGCGGCGCGGGCGTGGCGCTGGACGATCTTGTAGAGGCCCTGGCGGGTGAGTGGGCCGCCGCGAAAGTTGACGAACAGCTTCGGCTCGTGGCGCTCGCCGACCAGCTTCGGGCGGCCGCTGCGCATGTAGATGCTGATCGCGGCGATCGCCTTGCGTCCGAGTGGCACCAACCGTTCCTTCGAGCCCTTGCCGCGGGCGCGCAGGAAGCCCTGGCGCAGGTCGAGATCGGCGATCTCCAACCCGATCGTCTCCGAGGCGCGCAGCCCGCAGGCATACATCACCTCCAGCAGCGCCCGGTCGCGCGTCGTCGTCGGCTCGTCGCCGCGCGGCGAGGCCAGCAGCAGCTGCACCTCGGAGTAGTTGAGGACCTGGGGAAGCTTTTTCGCCCGCCGCGGGGCGCTCAGCGCCGCCGTCGGGTCGTCGCCGATCAGCTCGTCACGACGCAGGTGCTTGTAGAAGGAACGCAGGCAGGCGGCCTTGCGGTGGATGGTCGAGGCCGAGCATGGCGGGCGTCCGTTGCCGGTCGCCAGCTCCGCCAGGAACTCGGCGATGTCGCCGGGCCGCACCGAAAGCGCGTCGCCGTCATGGGCCGAAAGGAATTCGCCGTACTGGAGCAGGTCGGTGCGATAGGCATTGAGCGTGTTGCGCGAGAGGCCGCGCTCCAGCTCCAGATAAGAGAGGAAGTCGAGAACGAGGCCCTCGAAGCGGGCGTCGGCGCCCGGGCCGGCGGGTGGCGACGGCGCTGGAGGCTTGACTGCGATCGCCATGCCGCGTGAGTTCTCCCTGCCTGGGGGCAACCCTTGTGGCGCAACGGTCGGCCCACGGGCGCTCGGGCCGCGGGTCCTGCCCTGGGGTGGCCTCGCTTGCGCTGCGCTCTGCTTCGGGCGTAGGGACGAAAGCGCGCGCAGAGTCGAAACCTTGCCCTTCGCAGACTCTGCGCTACGCGACACACCCCACCCCTACGCCACCACCGGCAAAAGCGTTATGGGCCGACTAACTGGATAGGGCTCGACCTGAGGCCAGGGCTGCCGCGAAGAAGAGGGGGTCCTCCTCGAGGCTCCGGCCCATGGTGCGGGTCGGTAGGCCCGAGGTGGCGTAGGCGGCCAGGTCGACGGGCTGCTCGCTCAGGCGGTGCTGCCAGCCCGCGGCCACTGCCAGCTGGGCGATCGCCACCGGCTCCTGACTTGGGACCGGGATTGCTACTTTGCCCAGCAGCATTCCCAGGACGGTGAGGGTGTGGTGGCTCACTCCTCGGTGGCGCTCGCGGGGGTCCGCCGAAGAGAGACGCGGGGAGATCAGGGTTGGCATCCGCAGGGAGAGAGCCGCGTGGGCCGTATCGAGAGCGGCCATGCCACCGTGACCGAGGCGGGTGTCGGAGCCGATGATGCCTGGCCCCGGGCCGGCGATCACCGCGTCCCATTCAAGGCGATGAGCGGCGGCGTCGAGCGCGCCGGGAACGCTCAGCGCCTCGTGTTCGCCGCCGTAGGCGGGGCCGGCAGTGATGTGGCCGCAGAGCAGGTCGCGTTCGCGCAGCGTGGCGACATCACGCGAGAAGGAGCCGGGTAGGGCGCCGCCGCCCGCCTGCACGTAGCCGACCTTCAGCCCCGGCTTCGCCTGTGCGGCCGCCCAAGCCGCCGGTGCGAGATGCCCGTGCAGGGGCAATACGAGGACCGGGACCGGCGGCCTGTCCCCTTCCGCTGTTCCTTGTGTTCGCATAGCGGCGACAGGGAACAGCGGAAGCTCGACCGGCTCGACCGGGTGCTGAAGCGAGGTGTAATTGAGCTTGATCACGTGCTCGCCCCCTCCCCCGCCGCCCGCCAGGCCACGGGTCAGGTTCACGTGGACGACGTCGAATCCGCCCGACCCAAGCTCGAGGTCAAGCGCCACCGTGTTGACGACCACCTCGTCGCCCTCGCGCATCCCCCCCAGCAGCACCGTATCCGCCCAGGCCGGGCGGCGCTCTCCATCGACTTCGACCGTCAGCGGATCCTCGGCGACGACGACACCGCGCCGCAGCTTGAGGGCTCCGCTCACGCCTCGCTCGCGGCCGCCGCGACGACGATTTCCTCGCAGACCTCGAGCATCTTCTCGAGGCTCTGGGTCGAGACGCGCTCCTCGGCGGTGTGCACGGCGTCGGTGCCATTGGAGAGCAGGACGCAGTCGAAGCCGTCGAGGCGCAGGGCATTGGCGTCGCTGCCGCCACCGATCGCGACCCGCCGCGGCTCGAGGTCGGCGCCACGCAAGCCGGTCTCGGCCAGTGCCAGTGCCGGCGATGACGTCGGCAACTTGTAGCCGCGGAACAGCTCTTCGATCCGCACGTCGACGTCGCAGCCATGCTCGGTCGCGCCCCAGGCGCAGGCGTCGGAGATCGAGGTCGCCACCTCGGCGGCGCGGTTGGCGTCGAGGCTGCGGGCCTCGGCGTGGATGAAGCAATGGCCGGGGACGACGTTGCCTGAGGTGCCCCCGGAGATCAACCCGACGTTGGCGGTCGTCTTCGGATCGATCCGGCCCAGCTCCATGCGAGAGATCGCGGCGGCGGCGGCGGCGATCGCGCTGCTGCCGTCTTCGGGGCGGATTCCCGCGTGCGCCTCGACTCCGACGAAGTCGGCGAGGATCTTCTGCTGGGTCGGGGTGGTGACGATCACCTCGCCGACCGGGCCGGCGTGGTCGAGGACGAAGCCGCACTTCGAGCGCAACGCCGAGACGTCGAAGGCTTTGGCCCCTCGCAGCCCCTGCTCCTCCGCCACGGTCAGAACCAGCTCGATCCCGATCGGCGGCGGCTCCGTCGCGTAACGGGCGACCAGCTCCATGAAGACCGCGACCGCGGCCTTGTTGTCAGCGCCGAGGATGGTGTCGCCGGCGCTGCGAAAGACCCCCTCGCTCCGCACGACCTCGATCTGCCCCTTGTGGGGAACGGTGTCGAGATGGGCGCAGAACATCACCCAACTGTCGCTGCGGCCCGGCAGCCGGGCCAACAGGTTGCCGGCGCCCGCTTCAGCCGGCCCGGCGGCATCGTCCTCGCCCACCTCCAGCCCAAGCGCGCGCAGCTCAGCGGCCACGGTGTCTGCCACCTCGCGCTCCTCGCCGGTCGGGCTGCGGATCTCGCAAAGCCTGACGAACGTCTCGTGCAGGCGTGAACTCTCCTCGGCCACAACGAACAGGCTAAAGAGGGAGGCTCAGACGGGCGGTCAGCTCGACTGGCGAACGCCGACTTCGCTGCCCTCGGCGTCTTCTGAGGACTCGATCTCGCCGCCGTCCACGGGCCGCTCTCCGGCGTGGCGCGCGGCGGCGCCGACGAACTCGCGGAAGAGGGGCTCGGGGCGGTTCGGGCGAGAATTGAACTCGGGGTGAAACTGGGAGGCGACGAAGAACGGGTGGTCTGGCAGCTCGACCATCTCGACCAGGCGCTCGTCGGGGGAGGTGCCGCCGCAGACCAGGCCCTCGTCCTCAAGCCGGCGCCGCAGCTGGTTGTTGACCTCGTAACGGTGGCGGTGGCGCTTATAGATGACCGCCTCGCCGAAGATCTCGCGCGCCTTCGTTCCCTCGTGCAGTTTCACCGGGTCGGCGCCGAGGCGCATCGTCCCACCCATCTCGGAGACCTCCTTCTGCTCCGGCAGCAGATCGACCACCGGGTACGGGGTCTCGGGGTCGAACTCGGCCGAGTTGGCGCCCTCCATGCCAACCACGGTGCGGGCGAACTCGACCACCGCGATCTGCATCCCGAGGCAGATGCCGAGATAGGGGATCGAGCGCTCGCGGGCGATCCGCGCGGCCTGGACCTTGCCCTCTATCCCGCGCTCGCCAAAGCCGCCGGGAATGAGGATGCCGTCGGCGCCCTCGAGCTGTTCGGGGTCGAGGTTCTCGGAATCGACCAGATCGACTTCGACCTCGACGCCATGGTGGAAGCCGCCGTGCTCAAGCGCCTCGATCACCGACTTGTAGGCGTCGGCGAGCTGGATGTACTTGCCGACCACGGCGATCCGCACCTTGCCCTCGGCGGAATCGGCTCGGCGCACCATCGCGTCCCACTCGGCCAGGTCCGGCGCCGGCGCCTCCATGTTGAAGTGGTCGAGCACGAGGTCGTCCACCCCTTCGGCGCGGAAGACGAGCGGCACCTTGTAGATGTTGTCGACATCGTGGGCCGAGATCACCGCCTCGACCGGAAGGCTGGCGAAGAGGGCGATCTTGCTGCGAATATCGCGGTCAAGGCGCCCTTCGGAACGGCAGACCAGGGCGTGCGGCTGGATCCCGATCCGGCGCAGCTCGTTGACCGAGTGCTGGGTCGGCTTCGTCTTCAGTTCTCCGGCATGACCGACGTAGGGAACCAGCGTCAGGTGCATGAACATCGAGCGCTTGGGGCCGAGGTCGGTGTAGAGCTGGCGGATCGACTCGAGGAACGGCAGCGACTCGATGTCGCCCACGGTGCCGCCGATCTCGGTGATGACGAAGTCGACGGCCTGGGACTCGGCGACGATCAGGATTTTGTTCTTGATCTCGTCGGTGATGTGCGGGATCACCTGCACGGTGGCGCCCAGGTAGTCGCCGCGGCGCTCGCGTTTGATCACCGAGTTGTAGACGGAGCCGGCCGTGACGTTGGACGCCCGCGAAGTGTTTTCGTCGGTGAATCGCTCGTAGTGACCGAGGTCGAGGTCTGTCTCGGCCCCATCCTCGGTCACGAAGACCTCTCCGTGTTGGAACGGGCTCATCGTTCCCGGGTCGACGTTGATGTAAGGATCGAACTTCTGCAGCTGGACCCGGTAGCCACGGGAGACGAGGAGGCGGCCGATCGAGGCCGCGGCGATCCCCTTTCCGAGAGCCGAGACCACTCCGCCGGTGACGAAGATGAAGCGCGTGTCTCCTTGTTTTGCCCGACTCATTCTCTGCCGAGCGAGTCTAGCCATCGCAGTGGCGGAACCCTGTCGATCGTCTCCGAGATCGAACGAAATTCCCCGTAAATGGTGAGTAAGACCACCACGGCGAGGGCGATCAGCCGCCCGTTGCCGCCAAGGGTCGTCAACAACCAGACGCCGGCGACCGCGCCGAGGAGGTTGGAGCCGGTGTCGCCCAGCATCGCCCGTTCGCGCAGGGTGAACCAGGCGCCGACCAGCACCGGCCCGGCAAAGATCCCCAGCAGTTCGAGCGGCGCGATCGTCCAGGCGCCGAGGCAGAGGCCCGCCCCGAGCGCCACCAGGCCCTTCTCAGCCCGCCCCGGGCGCAGGTCGAGCAGGTTGAAGAGGTTGGTGGCGAGGATCAGCAGCAGCACGTCGGCGATGTAGCGCCAGGACTCGAGTCCGCGCCCGGAGACGACATAAGCGGCCAGGGCAAGGGCGCCGATCGCCTTGATCGCCCCGGTCGAGAGCCGACCCTCGCGCAGCGCTCGCGCGTGCCCGCTCCAGCCCCGCGGCGTGTTCGCCACCTCCCCCTGCCCGAGGGAGTCGTCGAGGAAGCCGAGGAAGGCGACGCCGAGCAGGTAGGGGAGCCAGCGCCGCAGCTCGGGGTCGAGCAGGTCGAGGTCGGCGCGGTCGTTGAGGATCGCGAGCGGGGCGAGCGCGACCAGCGCCGTCGTCGCCAGCACCGCGCCGAGTGGGAAGGCGAGCCGGGAGCCGCGGTAGTTCTCGCGCACCAGGCCGGCATCGAGCAGGCCCCGGATCCCGGCCGGGACGATCGCCAGCGCCAGCGCGATCGAGAGCGGAAAGCCGACCCAGTACATGGGCGTCAGCGACCGGGCGCCAGCAGGTCCGGCAGCAGGCGGTCGGCGCTGCTCTTGACCCCGAAGCTGCCCTCGGCGCCGACCAGCGCGAAGACCGCCGCCACCCTGCCGGCGACCATGTCAACGTCATCGACGCTGGAGAGGTCGTTGCTCTGGAAGAAGCCGACCGACGACGGTTCGGTGGTCGTCGTCTCGACCCCGACGGTGGGCGTCCGCGTCGCCGTGATCCCGCTCATCAACGCCGACTCCAGGCGCCCCGCGGTCGCCCGCTGCACCGGTCCCATGTCTTCGGGCTGATTGCGGACGACGATGATGCCGTCGAGGTTGCGGAAATTGCCACTCGCCCGTGAGAAGAGCTGGCTGCGGACGCGGTTGAGGAGGTCGCCGCCTTTGACCAGCTGGCGACCGGTCCCGACGCCGAAGGCGGTCTGGGTGTCGGTATTGCGCCCAATGCCGGCAAGCCGCGTCGCCGAGAGGTCGCCGGCCAGCGAATGCATGTCGACCGGCTCACGCACCACGCCGACAGCGACCAGCCGGGCCCCGGTCGGCCCCAACGCCGTCTCGATAGCCGAGGAGTCGTCGCCGGGCAGCCCGCCGAGGGCGACGATCCCGATTCGCTTGCCGGCCAGCTGGTTGCGGACCAGGACCGGGAAGACCCGCTCGGCGAATTCGTTGGAGCGGTCCAGTTCACCGCCGATCTGGTCGGCGCGATCACGGGCATCCTGGAGGTTGCCGGTGAGGCTGTGCTCGAGGTCTTTGCGGGTGTTGGTGACCACGTCGCCGCCGAACTCGGCGCCGACCAGAATCCCGACCGCCAGGGCCAGAAACACCGCGATCAGGGATGTTGCGTGGTAGCGCGCGCTGTAACCCATCGGCGGGGAGCCTAGAGGGGGGCTAGAGCCCGAGCCAAATCTTGATCTTCAGCCAGACCAGCTGGAAGAGGTCGTTGAGCGCCGGCGAGGTGATGACCAGGATCGCCAAGAGGACGACGAAGACGACGATGAACACCGCCAGCGGGCCGAGCCCGCTGCTGGGCGTGTAGAGCCGGCTCACCCCCTTCGCGTCGACCAGCTTCTCGCCGATCCTCAGCCGGGTGAGGAAGGTCGAGGACATGCCGCCGCGCTTACGGTCGAGGAACTCGATCAGGTTGAAGTGGGCGCCGACGCTGACAATCAGCGCCGCCCCCTTCTCATAGACCATCAGCATCGCCACGTCCTCGCTGGTGCCGGCAGCGGGAACGAGGCTGTGGTCGAGGCCCATGTCCAGCAGGCGCTCACGCCCCGGCGCCCGCCCGTCGGGGTAGGCATGGACGATCAGCTCGGCGCCACAGCGCAGCGCCTCGTCGCTGGCGGAATCCATGTCGCCAAGGATCACGTCGGGCTTCAGCCCCGCCTCGATCGCGCCGTCGGCGCCACCGTCGACGCAGACCACCAGCGGCTTGACGTCGCGGATGTAGGCGCGCAGGGCTTTGAGGTCGCGACGGTGGCGGTCGCCGCGGACGACGATCAGCGCGTGGCGGTCGCGGAAGGAGGCACGGGTCGGCGGGAACTCGATGCTCCCGGTCAGCAGGTCGGTCTCCTGGCGGACGTGGGCCATCGTGTTCTCGACGAAGTCGGTCAGCGCCTCGTCGACCCGCTCGTGCTGCTCCTCCAGGCGCCGCTCCAGCTCTTCGACGCCGAGCAGCTGCCCGCGCAACACCTCCTTGCCGCCGACGCTGACGGCAGCGGCGCGGATGCTGACCTGGTCGCCGTCGCCGAGCCGGTCGAAGAGCTCATCGCCGGGGACGTCGATCAGGCGGATCCCGGCCCGGACAAGCATCAGCGGGCCGGCGTTGGGGTAGCGCCCGTCGGAGGACTCCGAGGCGTTGAGGACGGCGTGGACGCCGGTCCCGATCAGCTCCTCGGCCGCGATCCGGTCGATGTTGACGTGATCAATGACGGCGACGTCGCCGGGGCGCAGGCGCTTGACCAGGTGCTTGGTCCGCCGCCCCAGCCGCGCGGTGCCGTGAATCGCCTCGTCGGCAGCCGCTCCGTTACGACGCGTGAGAAGCGCTGGAAAGCGACGGCGACTGGCGGTTGCCACCGTCTGAGGTTACCCGCCCCGGCAAGCCATGTGAGGCGCTTCAGGCAGCCGCGAGCAGCTCGCGCGCATGGCGCGTGGCCGCCTCGTCGGAGTGATCGCCGCCGAGCATTCGACGGATCTCCTCGACCACGCCCTCGCCGTCGAGCCGCTGAACCGTGGCGAGGGCCTTCTCGCCACTCAGGTCCTTCTCCAGCCGGAAGTGACTCGCCGCCAGCGAGGCGACCTGCGGCAGGTGCGTGATGCAGAGGACCTGGCGTCCCTCACCGAGCGCCCGCAACCGCTCGCCGACGACCCGGGCGGTGTTGCCGCCGACGCCGGCGTCGATCTCGTCGAAGACCAGCGTCCTCGCGCCGGCGCTCTCACCCAGCCCGCTCAGCGCCAGCATCACCCGCGAGAGCTCGCCGCCCGATGCGGCATCGCGCAGCGGCGCCGGCTCGATCCCGGGGTTGGGAGCGACCAGCAACTCGACCGACTCGCGCCCGCCGATCCCGAAACCGTCGGGGTGGGGGTCCAGCGCGACCTCCAGGGTCGCGCCAGGCATCGCCAGCCCCTCCAGCTCCTTGGCCACCTTCTCCTCCAGCGGCCCGGAGGCAGTGGCGCGGCCCTTGCTCAGCTTCTTGCCGAGCTTCTCGCGCTGCGCCTCGGCGGCAGCCAACGCGGCCCCTGCCTCGGCCCCGCGCTCCTCGGCGTTCTGCAGGCGATCGATCTCACCGCGGCAGCGCTCGGCGTGGGCGAGCACCGATTCGACGCTGCCGCCGTGCTTGCGCTTGAGCTTGTCGAGCGCATCCAGTCGCTCCTCGACCGCGGCGAGGCGTCCGGGGTCGGCCTCGATCCCCTCGGCATAATCGCGCAGCTCGGCCGAGACATCGGCAAGCTCGACCGTGAGGGCCGCGACCCGGACGGCGACCGCGTCGAGCTCGGCATCGACGCCGGCGACGCCCTGCAGCAGCGATTCGGCCTGAGCCAGGGCAAACGACGCCCCTCCCCCGTCCTCCTCGTCGCCGGCGATCCCGCCGTGAGCTCCAGTCGCGGCTTCGCGCAACCCCTCCGCGTGGCGCAGGCGCTCACGCTCCCCGGCCAGCTCGGCCTCCTCGGCGGGGTCGGGAGCAACCTCCTCGATCTCAGACAGCTCGTAGCGAAAGAGGTCGAGATCGCGCTCGCGGGAGCCAACCCGCTCGCGTAGCTCGGCCAGCTCGGCGGCGAGTCGGCCACACTCGCGATGAGCGTCGCGATAGCGATCCCGCAGCGCCAGGTGCTCGGCGCCGGCGAAACCGTCGAGCACCTCCATCTGGGCCGAGGAGATCGTCAGCTTGCGGTGCTCGTGCTGGCCGTAGAAGGCAAGCAGCCGTCCTCCCAGCAGCTTCAGGTCAGCGGCGGTAGCCGCCCGTCCGGCCACAAAGGCGCTGGTCCGCCCGCCGGCCGAGACCCGCCGTCCCAGCACGACCTCCTCAGCGCCCTCGGGCAGCCGCTCGGCGATCTCGGTCATCTCCGGCTCGGCCAGAAGCCCGCTGGGAAGGTCGAAGACGCCCTCGACCCAGGCCTCCTCGGCGCCGGGCCGGACGATCTGCGCCTTCGCCTTGCCGCCCATCAGCAGGTCGAGCGAGTGCGCCAGCACCGTCTTGCCGGCGCCGGTCTCTCCGGTGATCGCGTTCAGCCCCTCCCCGAGCCGCAATTCAGCCCGCTCGATCAGCAGCAGGTTCTCGATTCGCAGCTCTCGAAGCATCACACCCTGTCTAGCAACGGGGGCGGACCGACTCTCCCCTTTAGCCCCTACGCAGCGGGAACTGGCTCCGCCTCGGTCGCGGGCTCGCCATGCGCAACCTGGACGAAGTCATTGGAGCGGACGAGGGCGAGGCCAAGGGCGGCGCCGACGAAGGAGAGGACGGCGGCGATCAAGATGATCTCGTTGAAGCCGCTGACGAAGGCCACGTTGGCAGCGTGGGTCACTTCTGGTTTCAGAGCCGGCGGGGTGACCGCGGCGGCCGCGCGCGAACCGCCCGAGGAGACGAGTTCGCCCAGGCCACTCGGCGCGTGCGGCAACAGCTCGGAGAGCTTCGAATCGACCCGCGACTGGAAGACGGCGCCGAGACCGGCGACGCCGGTGGCGATCCCGACCTGACGGAAGGTGGTGTTGATCCCCGATCCCATCCCGGCTTTCTCCACCGGCACCACGGCAATCGCCGCCTGTCCGATCCCGGGGTTGGTGATGCCGATGCCGATGCCGGCGACGAGGAAGCCGCCCAGCAACGTCGTCCAGCCCGAGTCGGCACTGACCCCGTGCATCAGCAACAGGCCGACGCCGACGATGGCGAGCCCGACCCCGAGCAGGAAGCGGATCGGGATTTTGTTGGAGAGGGCGCCGGAGATCGGAGCGACGATGAAGCCGAGGACGGTCAGGGGCAGGAAGCGCAGGCCCGCCTCCAGCGGCGAGTAATCGAGCACCCCCTGCATGTAGATGGTGAGGTAGAGGAACATCGCAAACATCCCCGCCGAGAGCCCGAAGGCGACGGCGGAGACCCCGTTGAAGGCTGGTTTTCGGAACAGCGAGAGGTCGAGCATCGGGTGCTCGCTGCGAACCTCGATCGCGATGAAGGCCGCCAGCAAGAGCGCCGCCCCGATCAGGCAGAAGAGGATCAAGCCACTGTCCCAGCCCTCGGGATTACCCCGGATCAAGCCGAAGATCAGCAGAAACAGGGCCAGCGAGAAAGTGGCCAGCCCGGGGAAGTCGATCGGCTCGGGGCGCTCGGCGAAGACGTTGGCGATTTTGCGCTCGGTGAGGACCATCGCCCCGATCCCGATCGGCACGTTGACGAAGAAGATCCACTCCCAGCCAAGGTTCTCGGTGATGACCCCGCCGACCAGCGGCCCCACCGCGACGGCGCCACCGACGGTCGCCCCCCAGACCCCGAAGGCTGTCGCCCGGTCTTTGCCGTGGAACTCCTGGCCGATCAAGGCGAGCGAGGTGGCGAACATGCCGGCGCCGCCGACGCCCTGCAGCCCGCGTGCCAGGTTGAGCAGGGTCGGGTCGTTGGCGATGCCGCACAGGAACGAAGCGGTGGTGAAGATCCCGAAGCCGATCGTGAAGACGCGCCGGCGCCCAAGTCGGTCGCCCAGCGAGCCGGCGGTAAGCAGGAAGGCGGCGAGGGTCAACGAGTAGGCGTCGACGACCCACTGCAGGCTGGAGAGGCTGGCGTGGAGTTCACGCTGGATGTCGGGCAGGGCGACGTTGACGACCGTCACGTCGAGCAGCAACATGAACGTCGCGATCGAGACGAGAACCAGGGTCCACCACTTGCGCTCCACTTCAACCTCCAGCTAAGTCGTTGACCGAGAGCAGGCTATAGACCCGCACACCTCGGCCTTGGAGGCCTCTAGACGGCCAGGTGGCCGAACTTCTCACGAATGCGTTGGTAGAAACTCGATCCCGGCAGCTGAGCCAGGCGGCTGACCACGGGGCTGAATCGAATTTCCGTGGCGTCGCCCGGGGCTAGCTCTCCGAGCGGCTCGCCGTCAACCGCGATGTCGACCGGCTCACGGCCGGCGGCGTTGCCGACGTGAAGCACGTCGCCCGGGGCGACGACCAGGGCGCGCGCGGTAAGCGAGTGCGGGGCGATGTAGCTGACGACATATCCCTCCACACCCCAGGCGAGGATCGGGCCGTGGTTGGCGAGGTTGTAGCCGGTGGAGCCGACCGGGGTGGCGGCGACAAGGCCGTCGCAGCGGACATGGCCGACCTCCTCGCCGGCGATCTTGTAGCTGAGCTCGGCGACGCGGTCGTGCGGGCGGCGGCTGAAGCTGACGTCGTTGAGGGCGACGCGGCCGCGGCCGTCGACCTCAACCTCGAGGCCGGGCAGCTCCAACGCTTCCGCCTCGCCGGCGAGGGCGCGGCGGATCCCTTCGTCGGCCTGGTCGCGCTCGACCGCGGCGAGAAAGCCGACGGTGCCGAAGTTGACGCCGAAGACGGGGACCCCGCTGCGGGCGAAGCGCCGCAGCGCGTGCAGGATCGAGCCGTCGCCGCCAAGGACGAGACAGAGGTCGGGGTCCTCGGGCAGCCGCTCCACCTTCTCGATCCCGTCGGCGAACTCGCCGTGCTTGGCCAGCTCACCCGGGGTGGCGACAATCCGCCAGCCGGCCTTGTGAGCCACCGCTGCCGCCGCGGCGATCGCCTCGGTTGGCCCGGGCGGGTGCGAATGGGTGATCAGCACGACAGTCTTGGCAGGACTCACGGCTCCACCTCGGCGATCGCCGCCTTGAGGTCGGCGACCGGCTCCCCCTCGCCACCGCACCAGACGAAGGTCTCGCGGTTGCCCTTGGGCCCGGGCAGGCCGGAGTAGGCGAATCCCTTGATCGGCAGACCGAGGTCGCGGGCGGCAATCGCGACGCCGAGGATCGCCTCGCGGCGGTCGGCGGGGTCGCGAACGACTCCCCTCCCCACCCGCGCCTTCCCCAGCTCGAACTGCGGCTTGACCATCGCCAGCACCTCGCCGCCGGGCGCCAGGCAGCGGCAGACGGCCGGCAGCACCTTGGCCAGGGAGATGAAGGAGACGTCGACGGTGGCGAAGGCGGGGGCGAAGGAGAGGTGGGCGGGCGTCATATCGCGGGCGTTGAGCCGCTCGACCACCTCAATCCGCTCGTCTTCGCGCAGCTTCAGCTCGAGCTGGCCGAAGGCGACATCAACCGCAGCAACGCGCTCGGCGCCACGCTGCAACATGCAGTCGCTAAAACCGCCCGTCGAGGCGCCGATATCGAGGCAGAGGCGACCGCTGACGTCGATCCCGAGGGCGTCCAGCGCGTTCTCAAGCTTGATCCCGCCGCGGGAGACATAGCGCGGGCCCTCGTCGACGATCAGCGCCGCGCCCGGCTCGACCAGCTGGCTCGGCCGCAGCGCCACCGGCCCGTCGCGGCCGACGCGAACCTCGCCGGCGCGCACCGCCCCGGCCGCGGCCGAACGCGACGGAAACAGGCCCTGCTCGGCCAAAACCGCGTCTATCCGGGCCTTCTTCACCGCAGGAACGGTACAGCGAGGCCTCTTCTCGGCCGTTTATCCGGCCTTAAAACCGCCCTGCAACAGTTTTTTAACCGGATTCGCGGCCCCACCCGCTCTAATAAATCCGGGTTTCGGGAGCTCGTGTGATCCCCCTCACACACGAATCGCACATACGTTCGTACGCTGTTCAAGGATTCGCAAGGAGATGCCGATCAAGGAGCAAGACCAAAAACTTCCTGGATGAGTTCCGCGTCGCAATATGGCCCCTATCGCTTCCCACGATAGACGCCCGCGACATCAACGAGCTCACCTACCTCCCACCGATCCACATATATAGAGATACATATCTCTCCTCCCTGTAGTAACCCCAGAAGCGCCCCGCCTCCCCGGTGGGGCGTTTTCTGTTGTGGCCTTGCTAGAGCCAAATACGGGCGTTCGCACTAGGCAAGAAATATGCTCCGGCCAGGCATGACACGGGCTGCTGCGATTCGACGCATGAATAGGCATCTGGGAGCGATCTGACCGTGGCGGAGCAGGCGCCCGCGGTCTGTGATGTGCTCGCCACGATCGAGCGGCGCGATTGGTCCCGGCTGGAACGCCTGCTTGACCAGGATGTCCATTGGACGACCGCGATAGAGGAGCACCTGCATGGGCCCGGCGAGGTGATTGCTCTCCTGGCCGGCGATCCTCCCCCCGCTCCCCCAGCGTTTCATGAAGTGCGCGATGGGCTGATCGTGCGCTGGATCGACATCCCCGGCTGAGCCGATGTGCTAGCCCACTCGCTCGGGCGCGCCACCCGGTCGGGCGATTGCCTCTTCTGAAGGCGATGTTCGGTTTTCTTGCATTAATCGTCTCTCTCTGAAAGGGTCCTTCGCGTTTATCGCTGACTCACGGAAGGTGCGGCAGGAGTGGGACCATCGCCAGGTGCTGGCAAGAGGCAAGAGGAGGATTCCAGTGGACTTCACCCACTAAGGGCGGTGCGCTCCCTGCCACCCTGGGCAAAGGTCGTCGGTGGCGTAATGGCCCTGATGCTGGCGCTCCTGCTGATCCCGGGCCTTAATCCTCATCCCCACCTCAGCTTCGGAAGCGACGGCGGCGATTCGAGCCTCACCAACCGGCGCCCGGCCGAGTTCCTCTATCTCGACAACGGACGGGCAGCCGCCTATCTGGCCCAGCTCGAGGGCGGGATCGACAACAGCGAGCGGCTCACCAACACCCTCACGAAGGGAAGCGAAGCCAAAGCCAACGCCGGCAACATCCTCTCGTTCGGAGGCTCCGCACAGCAGCAGAGCTTCGTCGAACGGGAGATCACTCCGACGGCGGCG
>DATCBF010000034.1:0-5545 GCA_036512025.1 Solirubrobacterales bacterium | reverse complement strand
GAAGAAGGCCGGCAGCGCGACCGCAGCGAGGATGCCGAGGATCAGCATCACAACGAGGAGCTCGATCAGCGTGAAGCCGGCCTCGCCGTCGGCGACCTTGTGCTTTAGCCCCACAGCGCCTTACCTAATTTCATAGTGTCGGAAGAAAGTCACACGCCATAATCGGCCCTGGGCTGAACTTCTTTACACCGATTGTCAGAGTTCTGACGCGCTCTTGTCATCGAGTCGAAGACGCGGACCTATGGCCCCGCAACGCCGCCTGCGCTCGACCCGCTTCTTGTCTCCAGCAAGGCCTTGGCGCGGTCGGCCAAGTCTTGGTCTAAGGCCACTCAGTCGGCGCTTGACGGTTGCCGAGCTTTCGCATCAGCGCGATGCTGGCCAATAGCACCCAGGCCAGGAAAAGGCCGGCGCCGATGAGGAAATCGAAGGCTCCGCCTGCTGCGAATGCCCCGTATTCGGTAAAGACGCTGCCGATGCCGAGCCCGCTGAAGAGCGCGGTCCGGACCACCCGCCGACAGAGGGCGCCCGAGAGGACGAGGAGGCCGAAGCCGGAGCGATCGATGCCGGGGGTCCCGTCGGAATCCCAGGCGCCCTTGGGGAGCTCGACCACCGGCGCCAGGCACGAGCGCTCGGCGCGTTCGCGCTCCTCTCCCCCGAGCCCGGCGAGGAGGTCGATGTCGATCAGCAGCACCGGGATTGCTTCATCGCGCCATTGTCATACCTCTGACACCAAGACGCGCGCCGCCCCTATTGGTGCCCGTCGCGTTTCTAGGCTCACTCAGTGAAGACGCTGGCCTTCGGCCGATTCCCGCCCCCTTTGCCAAGGCCGCTGACGCCGCGGTTGCGAACCTTGCTCGGGGGCGAGGGCGGCCTGCTCGCGGCGCTGGCCCTGGCGGTCGGCGTCGGCGCCGGGGTCGGGGCGATCGGCTTCCGCTACCTGATCCTCGGCTTCACCGAGCTGTTCAGCGGCCACAGCGATCCCAGCGACCTCGGCCACTTCACGAATCCTCACGTCCCGATCCTCGGGCCCTACGTCGTCCTCGTCGTGCCGGTCCTCGGCGGGCTGCTCTACGGCCCGCTCGTCTCTCGCTTCGCCCCCGAGGCGCGCGGCCACGGCGTCCCCGAGGTGATGCTCGCCGTCCACTCCAACGAGGGCCGCATCCGCGCCAGAGTCCCGATCGTCAAGGCGCTCGCCTCGGCGCTCTGCATCGGCTCCGGTGGCTCGGTCGGCCGCGAGGGACCGATCGTCCAGATCGGCTCCGCACTCGGGTCGGGCCTGGGGCAGCTGACCCGGGTCGGCGGCGAGGAGATGCGGCTGCTGGTCGCCTGCGGGGCCGCCGGGGGAATCGCGGCCACCTTCAACGCACCGATCGCCGGCGTCTTCTTCGCCCTCGAGTTGATTCTGCGCGACTTCCAGACCCGCAACTTCGGCTTCGTCGTCCTCAGCTCCGTCGTGGCGACCGCGGTGGGCCGGCTTGCCTTCGGCGGCGAAGCCTTTCTGACCCTGCCGTCCTTCCACGTCCACACCGCCGTCGAGTACCCGCTCTACGGGCTGCTCGGGGTGATCGCGGCGCTGGTCGGCCTCGCCTTCATCCGCGTCCTCTACGGCTCCGAGGACCTCGCGGACCGGCTCTGGCGCGGACCGGCCTGGCTGCGCCCGGCCGCCGGGGGGCTGCTGCTCGGCTGTGTTCTGTTGGTGCTGCCGGAGATGTACGGGGTCGGATATCCGGTGCTCGAAAACGCGATTGGCGGCCAGTACGCACTCGCCTTTCTGGTGGCTCTGCTCGCGGGAAAGATCGTGGCGACCAGCCTGACGATGGCGATCGGCGGCTCCGGCGGAGTGTTTGCCCCCTCGCTCTTCATGGGGGCGATGCTCGGCAGCGCCTTCGGCATCGCCGTCCACGCGATCCTGCCCGACGCCACCGCGAGTGCCGGCGCCTACGGCCTGGTCGGGATGGCCGCGGTCTTCGCCGCCGCCGGCCGCGCCCCGATCACCGCCGTGCTGATCGTCTTCGAGCTGACCGGCGACTACTCGATCATCCTGCCGCTGATGCTGGCCGTCGTGATCGCGACCGCCCTGAGCCGGGCGATGAGCGAGGACTCGATCTACACCCTGAAGCTGCGCCGGCGCGGCATCGACATCGAGCGGCCGGCCTCGAGCGGGGTCCTCGCGGGCCTCACGATCGGCGAAGCGATGGGTCCTCCGGTCGACCCGCTGGCGGCGACCGTGTCGCCCTCGGAGGCGGCCGATGCCTTTCTACGGCAGGGCCGGAATGCATTGCCGGTAACCGACGAGTCGGGCGCGATGATCGGCGTGATCACGGTGCGCGACATCGAGCGGGGGGCGGGCGGCGAGGCCATTGTCACGATCGAGCATCTGGTCGAGGCGGCTCCCGAGCTGGGTTCCGACGAAGTGCTCGCGGCCGCCGTCGACTGGCTCACCGGCGGCGATCGGGAGGGGCTGCCCATCTTCGCCCCCGGTGGCGGTGAGGTTGTCGGCTGGCTGGACCATCGCGACGTTCTGCGCGCCTACGCGGCGGCGTCGGCCAAGCCCGGAGCCTGATCGCAGCCGGGACAGTTGCCGGAAGCCCTGATCCGCAGCACGGGCCAGAGCGTAGGATCGAGAAGAAGGCACGCGAAAGGAAGGGGGCAAATCTTGTTCAGTGGACTCGAGAGCCCGATGCACCTGTTGGTCGTCTTGATCGTCGCCGTGCTCGTCCTCGGACCGAAGAAGCTGCCGGAGGTCGGGCGTTCCCTCGGCTCCGGTCTCCGCCAGTTCAAACACTCGCTGGAGGGTGGCGAGCAGGAGCCGACTCCAGTTTCGGCCGCTCCAGCCGCTCCGGCGGAGGGGGCACCCGTCGAGATGGAGACCCACGGCAGCTGAAGCATCGGCCGCGCCCGGCCGGACAACGATTCGGTCGGGACTGTCGGCTCTCTGACATCCCGCCGAGAGTCGCAAGCTTCTTTAGATTCGAGGAGTAGAACAGCGCACGATGCAACTCGGCGTCCCGCTCGAATGGAGCACCGTCACCTCGGTCACGCTGCCGCTTCTGATCGGGGTTGCCTACTTCTACCGCGTCGGCGTGCTGCGCGAGCGGGGTCGCCAGCCGAGCCCCGCCCGCCAGGCGAGCTTTGCCTGCGGTCTGTCGGTGATCGTGCTCTCGACGGTCGGCCCGATGGACGTGCTTGCCGACAACTTCGTCTACGGCCACATGATCCAGCACACGCTGCTGCTCGAGGAGGCCTCGCTGCTGCTCGCCCTCGGGCTGACCGGGCCGATACTCGGCCCGATCTTCACCAAGCCGGGCCTGCGTCGTCTGCGGAAGCTCACCTATCCGGTCCTGGCGGTGGCGATCTGGCTGGTGGTGATGTACGGGTGGCACACACCGCCGCTTTACCAGGCGGCCGAGGAAAACGAGGTTATCCACCTCTGTGAGCACGCCAGCTTCGTTAGCGCCGGGGTCCTGATGTGGCTCGCACTGCTCGGCCCCTTCCCAAAGCCGGAATGGTTTGGCAGCGGCGCTAAGGCGATCTACGCGGGAGCGGTCCATTTCTCGAGCATGGGGCTGGCCAACATCCTGATGTGGTCGGGCACCGTCCTCTACCCCTTCTACGTCGCCAGCGACCGCGCCCACGGCCTCGACCCGATCACCGACCAGAGCCTGGCCGGGGTCGTTCTGATGGTGCAGAGCGCCCTGCTGATGTTCGGCATCCTCGCCTGGCTGGTCTTGCGATGGGCCAGGCAGGACACCGAACGCCAAGAGCTTCTCGACCTCGCCTACGAACATGGGATCGACCTCGACGAGCGCCGCGCGGGGCGGGCAGTCGCCGCCGGGCGCGGCGCCGAACTTCGGCGGCGACTCGAGGCGACGCGATGAGCGGCCCCGCCCGGTGGCAGGTCGGCTTCGCTCTGGGGCTCCTCGCCGGTCTGATCGTCTGCGGCTGCGGCGGCTCGTCGAGAGGCGAAGCGACCGCGGCCAGCTTCCCCGGCGGCGATGCGGTCCCATCCAGGCCGGCGCCGGCCATCAACCTGACCGACTACCGCGGTCGGCCGATCGACCTGGCTCGCCTGAAGGGCAAGCCGGTCCTGGTCGCCTTCCTCTACACCCACTGCCACGACCTCTGCCCGATAGTCGCAAGCAAGGTCCACACCGCGTTCGCCGAGCTGCCGCCGTCGAAGCGGCCGCTGTTCCTCGCCGTCTCGGTCGACCCGGCCCACGACACCCCGAGCAGCGCCGCCGAGTTCAACCACCGCCATCTGACCGATGGCGAGATCGACTGGCTGCTGGGCTCACGCGCGGAACTGGAAAAGGTCTGGTCGGCCTGGGGCGTCAAGCCAGAACGCAACGCCAAGGATCCCGAGGAAATTGAGCACAACGCCGAAATCTTCGCGATCGACCCGCAGGGCCGGATCCGGGCGCTCTACCCGCCCGACTTCAAGCCGGCCGGGCTCGCCGCCGGGGTCGAGACCCTGCGCGGGCTGTGACCACCGCCCGGCGATGAGGCGCTGGCCGGGCTCGGGAGGCCGAACATTGCCTCGCTCGCTGCTCATCCCGCCTTATGGTGCCGCTTTTCCCGTTCGCGACGTTCCTTTTCTCGTTTTTCCCGTTCGCGCTTGAGCCTGGCCTGTTGATCGCGGGTCAGCGGTAGCGGTAGCGAGAGTTCCTGGCAGACCGTGCCCGAGCAGGTCTCCAATCGTTCCAGTTCGCGGTGCAGAAAGGCGCGGATCGGGAAGAAGTTGGGGTCGCGGACGCGGTTGTTGAGCTCGTATGGGTCCGTTTCGAGGTCGTAGAGCTCCTTCTCGCCGTCGGGCCACTCGATGTACTTGTAGGGGCCGAGGACGATGCCGTAGTAGTTCTTGGGCGGGGCGAGGATCGAGGCGTGGGCGCTTCCCCCCTCCGTCGCCGCCCTGCGCGCCGAGGCGCCGGCCGTCGTCGGCACTGCCGCGGCGGCGCCGCCGTCTTCCTTGACGTCGTTGGTTTCGACGTAGGACTCGAAGAGGACCGGCCGGCTCGTGCTGAGCGCAGTGTCGTGGGCAAAGGGGTAAAGCGAGCGGCCGTCGAGGCTGCGGTCGGCACTGGCGTGGGCGAGTTCGAGGATCGTCGGGGCGATGTCGATGTTCGAGGCCAGCTCGTTGGTTTCCGAGCCCGGCTTGATCCCAGGGCCGCGGATCAGGAAGGGCAGGTGAGTGGAGGGCTCATAGGCGAGGAACTTGCCGCCGACCAGGCGGTGCTGGCCGTAGAAGAAGCCGTTGTCGGAGGTGAAGATGACGTAGGTGTTGCGGAGGCGATGCAGGGCGCCGAGCTCTTCGACGATCTCCTTGACGCCGTCGTCGATTCCGCGCAGCGAAGCCAGCGCCTTGTCGTAGTAGACGCGGTAGGTGTGGATTTCTTCCGGCGTTAGATAGGGCGCTTCGCGGATGAAGCGCGGCTTGTCGTTGACGGCGCCCTCGTTGAACCCTTCCGAGGGCCTGTCGGGAAGGGGGGCGCCGTCGAAGAGGCTGTAGTAGCGGGCGGGCGGCTCCGGCCCGGCGGGGCGGCGGAAG
>DATCBF010000033.1:0-2679 GCA_036512025.1 Solirubrobacterales bacterium | reverse complement strand
CACGCCGCCGTCGCCGGCGCATCCCACCCCCGGGTGATCGCCCTGGAGTGGCTCGACCCGCCCTACGTCGGTGGGCACTGGGTGCCGGAGATGATCTCGATCGCCGGCGGCGACGACGTCGCCGGGCCACCGGGGCTGAAGTCGCCGGAGGTGAGCTGGGGTGAGCTCGCCGGGCTCAACCCGGATGTGACGATCGCGATGCCCTGCGGCTGGTATGTCGACGCCTCGCGAGCGCAGGCGATGGAGCACTGGGAACGGATCGAGTCGCTTGGCGCCGAGCGCGTCTTCGCCGTCGACGCGGCCTCCACCTTCTCCCGTCCCGGACCGAGGCTGGTCGACGGCGTCGAGCTGCTCGGCCACCTCCTCCACCCCGACCGGGTGGACCCCCCGGGCAACCTCGGCTTCGCCGAGCTGACCCCCGTCTCAGGCAATCGCTAGAGCACCGAGGATCGAGACGATGCCGATCGCGGCGATCGCGATCAGCTCAGCCGGAAGGTGACGCGTGCCCAGCCTTCCTCGCTCGCCGGCAAGGATGACGAAGGCGCTGATCACCCCGACGACGAGGCCACCGAGGTGACCGCCGAGACTGATCTCGGGGCTGCCGATGCTGATCGCCAGGTTGAGGACGAGAATGATCCCGATCGACTGGGCGACAGCTCCGGCGCCACGACCGCGAGCGATCACGAAGGCGGCGCCGAAGACGCCGAAGACCGCCCCCGAGGCGCCGATCGTGAGCGCGTCAGGCGACAGCAACAAAGCCCCCAGAGCTCCTCCAAACAATGAGGCGAAGTAGAGGAAGACGAAGCGGGTGGTGCCGATCGCCGGCTCCAGCAGCCTGCCGAGGAAGAAGAGCGCAAACATATTGAACCCCACGTGCGTGATCGACGCGTGGAGAAATCCGCCGGTGAGCAGGCGGTACACCTCGCCTTCAGCCACGGAAGGCCCGAACAGGCCGTAGTGATTGACGAAGGACACACCGGGAGCGCTGAGGCCACCGGGGCCCGAGGAGATCTCAACCAGGTAGACGATGACATTGATGACGATCAGGGCAATCGTCGCCGGGAACTGGATGCCCCCCGGAGCGAAGGCGGCCGGGCCGCTCCTCACCTTGGTCCGTTCGCGCATGCACTCGGGGCAGCGCATCCCGACCGGCGAAGGGGTCATGCACTCGGGGCAGATCGGACGCCCACAGGACGAGCAGGAGACCGCCGTCTCACGCTTCGGGTGTCGGTAACAGGTCTCTGTCATCGGGCAGCGGAGCCTACAATCGTCGCCGAATGGCAGGCCCGAGCCCCGCACGGCTGTACGCGACCCTGGTCGGCGGAGTTCTCGTCGTCGCCGGGCTCGTCGGCTTTTTCTACAGCTCCTCCTTCGGCAGCCCGGGCAACGTCGACGACGCCCTCGGCGCTCTCAGAGTCAACGGCTGGCACAACCTCTTCCACATCGGCACCGGCGCCATCGGGCTGCTGGTCGCCAACCGAGCGGCACGGCGCTACGCGCTCTGGCTCGGTGGCGCCTACGTGGCGCTTGCGATCTGGGGCTTTATCCTCGCTGGCGAGGCGACCATCCTCGGCTTCTTCCCGGTCAACGGGGGCGACGACTTCCTCCACCTGACCCTGGGAGCCCTCGGGGTTGCGGCGGCGCTGGCGACGCCCGTGCCGGGGACTCGGAAGAGGCGAGAGAAACGGCGCTCTCGCCCGAAGGCAAAACGCGAGTCGCGGCGACAGCGGCGGGCGACTACTTGATCCGGCTGGCCAGCGAGCGCAGGCCGCTGCGCGTCTGCTGACGGCCACGGCGCCGCATCTCGATTAGCACCAAGGCGCCGGTGGCGACGCTGCCGGCGCCGACCGCCACCACCGGGCGCACCCAGTTGCGGGGATCGCGCAGGGAACTGAGCTCACTCTCGGAGAGCTCCTCGGCCCAGTCCGAGAGCTCCTCCGCCGCAGCCTGGGTGACGGCGGTGAGAGTTTCCTCGAACCGTCCCGCCAATCGCTCGGGCGGCTCGATCGGCCGCAGCGCGTCGGCCAGCAGGCTCTCGACATCCCAGGTGCTGCCGGTCAGGCGTTCGCTGGTGTCACTCATCGTCGCTCATCTCCTCCTGCAACTGCTTGATCGCACGATGGATCAGCACCTTCGTGGCGCCGTCGCTGCGGCCAAGGGCGCGGGCGATTTCGCGGTTGTCCATACCGAGGGCGAAACGCATGATCAGCGCCTCGCGGCGGTCGCCCGGCAGGTGCTCGAGGTTCTCCATCACCTGGCGCAGCTCCTCCCGCCCCTCCGCGATCGCCTCGGTGCCATGCTGAGACGCGATCGGGTCGGCATGTTCCAGCGGCGTCTGCGGCCGCCGCGAGCGGTCGCGGTAGTAGTTGGAGGCAAGGTTGTGCGCGATCCGGATCAACCAGGGGCGCAGCGGCCGCCCATCGGACTCGCGCCGGGCACGGTCGAAGTGACGGTATGCCTGTAGGAAGGCCTGCTCGGTCAGATCCTCGGCGTCGTGGTGGTTGCCGATCCGGTAGTAGGCGTAGGAGTAGACGTCGCGCAGGTGGGCACGGTAGAGATCTTCGAAGGCCCGGTCCAGCTCCACCTTGGCAGCCGGGTCGAGCCCGGCGGGCTCGACGTTCTGCTCGGGGCCGCTCACGCGGCAAGCCTAGTGGCATCAAGCCGCCCTCTTGACCCGCT
>DATCBF010000032.1:0-4484 GCA_036512025.1 Solirubrobacterales bacterium | reverse complement strand
CGCCTTCCGCATCGGCGATCTGGCCTCGGCGGCGATCTCGACCGTGCCCGCCACCGTCAAGGTGCAGCTGAAAGTCGACGGCCACTCGGTCTTGGGGCCGCAGGGCGCCCTCAGCGACGCCGCCTCGGTGCCGATCCAGATCGCCGACCGCACCTGGCTCCTCGTCGTCAGCGACCCGCGCAAGCCGGACGTCAGCCTGCCGATCCTGATGGCGATCATGGGAGTCTCTCTGGCTGCTCTGCTGGCAGCGCTGATCCTGATCTGGAGCCGCAACGAGCGGATGCAGGAGCTGCGGCGGCTCGCCCACCAGGACTCGCTGACCGGGCTCAAGAACCGGCGCCGCTTCGACGAAGATTTCAGCACCGAGATGGCACGCTGCCGGCGCGAGAAGCACACCAGCGCCCTGCTGCTGCTCGACCTCGACAACTTCAAGTACGTCAACGACTCGCTCGGCCACGCCGGCGGCGACCGCACGATCGAAGAAGTCGCCGGCGTGCTGCGCTCACGGATACGCGAGACCGATGTGCTGGCCCGGCTCGGAGGCGACGAGTTCGCGATCGTCCTGCCCCGCTGCGATGTCAAAGAGGCGAAAGCGGTGGCGGAGACGATCGCCAGCGCGATCCGCGATCACATTCCCGAGGAAGGGCTGCCGCCGATCACGGCCAGTATCGGAATCGCAATGTTCGGCGAAACCGGGACCAGCCTCGATGCGGTGCGAACCGAGGCCGACTCGGCGCTCTATGCCGCCAAGGATGCGGGACGCGACGCGGTGCGGGTCTTCGAGCCCGACACCGCCCCAGCCGTCCGGCCCGGCTCCTAGCCTTGCGGCCAATTCACTCCCCTGGAAGGGACTCGTATGCCACCGCTCATCACCTTCGACGAAGCCCTCGCACTCGGCCAGCTGACCGACCATCAGGAGATAGGCGACCTGATCGAGCGGGCCTGGAGGGTTCGCCGCGAGAACTTCGGCGACTCGACCGACATGTGCTCGCTGGTCAACGCCAAGTCGGGCGGCTGCGCCGAGGACTGCGGCTTCTGCGCCCAGTCGCGCTATGCCGAGTCCGACACGCCGATGCACGCGATGATGGAGCCGGAGCAGATCCTCGAGCACGCGCGCGCGGCCGAGGCGGCCGGGGCGCACCGCTTCTGCATGGTGACCCAGGGCCAGGGGCTCTCCAAACGCGACTTCCAGAAGATCCTCGAGGGGACGCGTCTGGTCGCTGAGAAGACCAACCTCAAGCGCTGCGCCTCGATCGGCCACATGTCGGCCGATCGCGCCAAGGCGCTGCGCGAGGCGGGCGTGCAGCGGGTCCACCACAATGTCGAGTCGGCCCGCTCCCACTACCCCGAGGTCTCAACCACGGTCCGCTACGAGGGCCGGCTGCGAACGATCCGGGCGGTCAAGGAGGCCGGGCTTGAGACCTGTGTCGGCGGCATCCTCAACCTCGGTGAGAGCCGGCGCCAGCGGGTCGAGATGGCCTTCGAGCTCTCTGACCTGAACCCGACATCGGTCCCGATCAACCTGCTCAACCCGCGCGACGGCACCAAGTTTGGCGAGCGCCCGTTGATGGACGCCTGGGAGGTCGTCAAGTGGGTGGCGATCTTCCGCCTGATCATCCCCGGGGCGTTGTTCCGCCTCTGCGGCGGCAGGGTTGAGAACCTCGGCGACCTGCAGCCACTGGCGGTCAAGGCGGGCCTGAACGGCGTGATGATGGGCAACTTCCTGACCACGCTCGGCGCCGAGCCCGAGGACGACCGGGCGATGTTCGAGGAGCTGGGGCTGAACGTGGCGCGCCAGGCCGACAACGGCGCCAACCCGCGGCCGGACAATCGCTCCGGCTGGCTCGACGGCGAGACCCCTTCGACTCCGATTGACGAGCTGATCGACCACCAGGACGAAGCCGACTTCTGGGACCCCTCGACCCAGCTGCGCGTGATCAAAAAGACGAAGAAGCCTCCCCCCTACCCACAAGCGGCATGACCGACATCGCCGAGCGGCTGGAGGAGCTCCGCGACAGCGGTCTCCACCGCCGGCTGCGGCTGACCGGCGGCCCTCAGGGCCCGCGGGTCCTGCTCGACGGCCGGCCGGTCCTACTGCTCTGCTCCAACAACTATCTGGGGCTGGCCGACCACCCACGGGTGCGACACGCGGCCGCCGAGGCGGCGCTGCAGTGGGGCGCCGGCGCCGGCGCTTCGCGACTGATCTCAGGCAACATGGATGTGCATCGGCAGCTGGAGGCCCGGCTGGCGGCGTTCAAGGACTGCGAGGCGGCGCTGCTGTTCGGCTCCGGCTATCTCGCCAACACCGGCACGATCGCCGCCCTCGCCGGCCGCGGCGAGGTCGTCTTCTCCGACGAGCTCAACCACGCCAGCATCATCGACGGCTGCAGGCTCTCGGCGGCCGAGACCTTTGTCTACCGCCACGGCGACACCGAGCACCTGGCCTGGGGGCTGCGCCAGGCCGGTGGCCGCGGCTCGCTGATCGTCAGCGACGGCGTCTTCTCGATGGACGGAGACGTGGCGCCGGTGGCGGAGCTGCTGCGACTGGCGCGCAAGCACGGTTGTCGGCTGATGGTCGACGAGGCCCACGCGACCGGGACGCTCGGTCCCGCCGGGCGCGGCTCGGTTGCCGCCGCCGGACTCAGCGGCGAAGTCGATGTGGTGATGGGCACGCTCGGCAAGGCGCTCGGCTCCTACGGCGCCTACGTCTGCGGCAGCCGCGAGACCGTCGACTACCTGATCAACAGCGCCCGCCCCTTCATCTTCTCGACCGCGCCGCCGCCGTCGACGATCGCCGCGGCGCTGATGGCGCTCGAGCTGATCAAGGCCCAGCCGGACCGGGTCGAGCGCCTGCAGGACAACGCGACGGTGTTGCGCGAGGCGCTCGCCGGCGAGGGGTTGCGGGTGGGACGCTCGCAAACCCAGATCGTCCCGGTCGAGGTCGGCAATGCCGAGCGCACGATGGAGCTCTGCGAGCGGGCACTCGCGAAGGGCGTGTTCGCTCAGGGGATCCGGCCGCCGACCGTGCCCGAGGGCTCTTCGCGACTGCGCTTCACCGTTATGGCAAGCCACCGCGAGGGCGAGCTGCGCCGCGCCGCGAAGCTGGTCGGAGCAGCCGCGCGGGAGATGGGGATCGAGACGGCGCCCGCCGACTTGGTCGCCATCGCTGCCTAGCCCTCGTGCCCGGCGTCTTCGTAACGGGAACCGGGACCGAGGTGGGAAAGACCGTGGTAGCCGCGGCGATCGCCCACACCCTGGCGGCGTCGGGCAAGACGGTCGCGGTCTTCAAGCCGGCGGTGACAGGCCTGGACGAACCCACTGGCGGGCCGGCGGATCACGAGCTGCTGCGGCTTGCCGCAGGGTCGTCGCAGGCCGACGAGGAGATCGCGCCTTACCGCTACGGGCCGCCCGCGTCCCCGCACCTTGCCGCGGAGTTGGCCGGCGAGCGGATCGACCCTTCTCGGCTGCTCGCCGCAGCCCACGCCGCGGCGGCCTCCGCCGACGTCCTGGTCTGCGAGGGCGTCGGCGGCCTACTGGTGCCGCTGGCGCCCGATTACCTGGTGCGCGACCTGGCGGCCGAGCTGGCGCTGCCGCTGGTGATCGCCGCCTCCCCGGGCCTCGGCACGATCAACCACACCCTGCTGACAATCGAGGCCGCCCGCGCGGCCGGCCTCGAGATCGCCTCGGTGGTCCTCACCCCCTGGCCGGAGCAGCCGAGCACGATCGAGAAATCCAACCGCGAGACGATCGTGGCGCTCAGCGAAGTCGAGGTCGAGGCGCTGCCCCCCCTCGACCTCGACCGCCCGGAGACCTGGCCCCTCCTATCCACGCCTCAGGGCGATGGGGTCAAAGGCGCCTTCCGGTTCTCGAGTTAGAGCTCCTCGCGGAGGAGTCGCCTAAACGATCACGTCAAGCGTGCCCGGGCCTAACTCAACCTCGAGCCCGGCATCGCGAACGATCGCCATCGCAACCTCCGGACCGGCCGCGACGCTCCTCGCCAGCAGCAACGCCCGGGCCACCTCGCCTCTTACCGCCTTCGCCATGTGGGAGACGGCCTTGCGCTCGCCTTTGACCTCGGTGAAGGCGCGAACCGCCAGCAGGGTCGCCTGCCTCGGCTTCCACGCCGCGGCGTAAGCGCCCGAGCGCATATCGACGACCAGGGCGCCGGGCTCATCTGGCAGCGCCTGAGCCAGCGAGTCGCGCCAAAAAGCCGAGAGCGGGCCGATCCTTTTCAGCCGCGCTTTGGCCGAGAGACGGTAGTAGGGGATGCGATCGCCGGGACGGACGAAGCCCCAGAGAGCGCTGGCGATAAGCACCTGTCGGCTCGCCCGCCGCCGCGCCGCCGCAGGCAGCCCTGCCAAATCGAGATGGTCGTAAAGCACGCCCGAGTACACCTCCGACGCCGGCGCCGCGGGCGCCTCGCGCAGCGCCGCGTCGATCGCGATCTCCCCCGCCTGCCCCGGCGAGATCGCCAGCATCTCCAG
>DATCBF010000031.1:0-3865 GCA_036512025.1 Solirubrobacterales bacterium | reverse complement strand
CGTCCGAGGACCGACCCGACGCCGCTCAGCTCGCGGTCAGCCCGACCGGCCGTGCCGCCCACATCTATCTGCTCCCGGGTGAGAGCCCGCGCGCCGAGCACCCTGACGTGCTCCGGCGGCTGACCGAGACCGAGGGCGTCGATCTCACCTGCTGGCTGGAGGGACCCGACGGCAGGCCGCTGCGCCGGCTCGACCCCGGAATGCCCGCAGGCGGGGGAGAGGTGGCGGTGATCGAGCGCCCCGGCGCGCGGTTGCGCTTCCGCCCGGGAGGGAAGACCGTGGACCTGCGCGGCCAGAACTGGAAGGTCGACGGTGAGCTCGGGGTGCTGGAGGCGCGGGTCGACGACGGCCTTCTGCGCAGTGACGCGTACCCGGACCCGCTTGCCCGCGTCTGGTCGGCGCTGACCTCTCCTCACGCCGGCGACTTCATCGTCTCGCTGACCGAGGGCTTCGAGGCGGTCGACTGGGGAGGGGTGACCCATGTCGGCGGCGGCAGCCACGGCGGTCTGGGCGCCGGCGACTCCAATGTGCCGCTGCTCTTTGTCGGCTGCGGCCCGGCCACCGCGGACGATCGCGACCAGTGGGCGCTGCGCGACGTGGCGCCGGTGATTCGCGAGCACTTTGGGTTGAGCGGCACAGGGTGAGGGACGGGGTTGGGGTGGGGCGCCGCAGAGGGGGGGCCTGCGGGCGGCGCACAGCGTCCGTTCTCGGCCCCCCCTCCACGCCACCCACGCTCGCGGTCGCCTGGCTCACGCTGTTGCTGCTCGTCGTCGTAGCTTTCCCCCCGGTTGCGCACGCTGCTGCGGTCGCGCCCAAGAGCATTTCCGCGACGGAAGCTGAACGGGTTGCCGATCGGGACCCGGTAGCTGTGAAGGAGCGGGGAGAGAATCCTGGGCTCACATCCAGCGTCTCGAAGGTCGAAGGCAGATGGGAGGTCGCCTACTTCGCCGATGAAAAGGAGGTCGCGCTTGTCATCGTCGATCCGGCCACTGGTCTGGTCCGCGAGTCTTGGACCGGGTATCAGGTTGCCTGGAAGATGGCCCGGGGCTACTCCGGCGCTTTCGGCCACAAGCTCGACGCCCCCTATGTCTTCCTGCCGCTCTGCGCGCTTTTCCTGCTCGGCCTGGTCGACTGGCGGCGGCTGCGCCGCGTCGCCAACCTCGACCTGCTGGTCCTGCTCGGTTTTGGCGTCTCCCACTTCTTCTTCAACCGCGCCGAAATCGGCGTTTCGGTCCCGCTCCAGTACATCCCGCTCGTCTACCTCTTCGGCCGGGCGTTGTGGATCGGCTTCCGTGGCCGCGGCGAGGGCCTGCGGCCGGTCTGGCCGGTGGCCTGGCTGCTGATCGCGGCGCTCTTCCTGATGGGTTTTCGGGTCGGGCTCAACATGGCCGACTCGGGCGCGATCGACGTCGGCTACGCCGGAGTGGTGGGAGCCGACCGCATCGCCCACGGTGAGCCGATCTACGGCAACTTCCCGGCAGACGTCTCCGAGGGCGACACCTACGGGCCCGTCAATTACCTCGCCTACGTCCCCTTCGAGCGAATCTGGCCCTGGAGCGGCAGCTGGGACGACCTGCCGGCGGCCCACGGTGCGGCGGTCTTCTTCGACCTGATGACGTTTGCCCTGCTCATCTTCCTCGGTCGCCGAATACGCCCCGGACCGGAGGGGAAGAAGCTGGCGGCAACCCTGGCTTTTGGCTGGGCGGCATACCCGTACACGGCATTCACCCTGGAGTCGAACTCCAATGACTCCCTGGTGGCGGTGCTGCTCGTCGCCACACTGTTGGTATTGGCCCGGCCAGTGGCACGGGGAGCAACGGCGGCGCTGGCAACGTTCACTAAGTTCGCCCCGGTGGCGCTGGCGCCGATGCTGTTGACGTACGAGACCAAACCCTCGGCGGGCCGGCGACGGGGGCGAGTGGCGTTTGCCGTGAGCTTCCTGCTCGTCTCCGTCGCCGTGATGGCATGGCCGGCCATCGACCCGGGTCTACACACGTTCTACGAGAGAACAATTGCCTACCAGGCAGGCCGAAACTCACCCTTCAGCATCTGGGGCCAGGTCCCGAGCCTGGAACCCCTGCGCATCGCAATCCTGGCCGCAACGGGCGCTCTATCTCTCCTCCTCGCCTTCCGCCCCCGCAAGAAAACCCTGGTCCAGGTAGCGGCCCTGAGCGCAGCCCTGCTTCTGGGCGTACAGCTGACGATGCACCATTGGTTCTATCTCTACATAGTCTGGTTCTACCCTCTGCTCCTGGTAGCCATGGCGTCCCTGAAAGCGGCGCCGAGAGCCTCGGCTCCGCCCCAGCTACGAGCTAGTAACAGGAGCAGGCATTAACACCTGCTCAATAGAGTCAGCCAGACCCTCAGCGTTCACCTCGACGACGGCCCCCATCACCCAGACGTCATCGGTAGCCGTTTCGAACCGAGTGGGCATCTGAGTGATGAGCGAGGCAAGCGCCTGCTCTGGCTTCACACCGAGGACGCTGGTACGGGCCCCGGTCATCCCGACATCGGAGATAAACGCTGTGCCTCTGGGCAACACTCGTCCGTCCGCGGTGGGCACGTGAGTGTGTGTGCCGAAGACTGCTGCGACCTCGCCGTCGAGGTGCCACCCCATCGCGACCTTCTCGCTGGTCACCTCGGCGTGGAAGTCGACGATCGCCACGTCGTGATCGCCCTTGATCCGTTCCAGGATCGCGTCCACCTCGTGAAATGGGGAGCGGGCGACGGTCAGTCCGACGGCGCCGCTCAGGTTGATCACCGCGACCCGCGTTCCGTCGATGTCCACGATCGTGTGGCCTCGACCGGGGTTGGCGTGGGGGTAATTGGCGGGCCGGATCACGCGGTCGCTGCTGTCGAGGAAGCCGTAGGCCTCGCGATGGCGGTAGACGTGGTTGCCGGTTGTGATCACGCCGGCGCCGGCGTTGAAGATTTCTCCGGCCGTCTTCTCGGTGATGCCCATCCCCCCGGCCGAGTTCTCGCCGTTGACGACGACCAGATCGGGCCCGTGCCGCTCGCGCAGCGCGGGCATCGCATCGCGCAGGCCACGGCGGCCCGGGCCGCCGACAACGTCACCGATAAATAGAACCTTCATGCGCGGGACCCTAGCTCGCCAGTAGCGTTCGGCGGCGATGGGAGCGACCGGAACCGGGGCGGTGGCACTGGAGGCGCGCGGGCTGGTCAAGCGCTACGGCAAGCGGGCGGCCCTGCGCGGCCTCGACTTCGTGGCCAGGCCAGGCGAGCTGCTTGCCGTGACCGGCCCCAATGGGGCGGGGAAGACGACCCTGCTCTCGATCCTGGCCGGAATCTCACGGCCGGACGAGGGCGAGGTCAACTTGCCGCAGGGAGAGGTCGGCTGGGTTCCGCAGCAGGCGGCGCTCTACCGGCGCCTGACCGTCGAGGAGAACCTGCTGCTCTTCGCCCGGCTCGAGAAGCACGAGGATCCGCACGCCTCGGTCGAGGAGATGTTGGAGCTGTCCGCTCTCGCCGACCGCCGGGGCGAGATCGTCGCCCGGCTCTCCGGCGGCAACCAGCAGCGGATCAACATCGCGATCGGGCTGCTCTCGCGGCCGGTGGTGCTGTTGCTCGACGAGCCCAGCGTCGGCCTCGACCCGCGCCAGCGGGCGCGGCTGTGGGAGTTCGTCTCCGCCCTCGCCGGTCGCGGCACCACGGTGATCTTCTCCACCCACGACATCCAGGAGGCCGAGCGCTACGGCCGCCGGCTGCTGGTCCTCGCCGACGGCGAGTCGCTCTTCGACGGGCCGGCCCGGGAGCTGCGCGAGGCGGTGCGGCGCGAGGCGCCGGAGGCCGCCGACCGCGACTTCGAGACCGCCTTCGTCGCCTACCTGCACCACCGGGGCCACTG
>DATCBF010000030.1:0-5714 GCA_036512025.1 Solirubrobacterales bacterium | reverse complement strand
GAGCGCGACCCCGATCACAGCCGCCGGCACGCTGCCGATCGAGAGCCATTTGACCAGGCCCATGTTGACCGTCTTCATCTTGAAGTGGCGCCAGCCGCCGACGGTCTTGGTGATCGCCGAGTAGAAGATGTCGGTGCCGATCGCCGTGGTCGGCTGGATCCCGAAGATCAGGATCAACAGGGGCGTCATCAGAGATCCACCACCCATGCCCGTCATTCCGACGAGCACGCCGATGCCAAGTCCGAAAAGGATGATTGCCGGGTCCATCAAATTGCCGCGCGAGTTGCTTATCGACTTTCCTGACCTTTTTGGTCAGGAGCACGGAGTGCGCCAGGATACCAAGATGCCCACGGAAATCAGGAACTTCGGCGCCGCGGGCGGCAGCTCGGCCACGTCGGCCCGGCCCGGCGCCGCGATCTCGATCCGCAGCCTCGGTCATGCCTACGGCGAGCTGCGGACGATCGAGCGGCTCGACCTCGAGGCCGGCCCGCACTCGGTGATCGGCCTGGTCGGGCCCTCCGGCTGCGGCAAGTCGACCCTGCTCGAGCTGATCGCCGGCCTGCGCGAGGCCACGGAAGGCGAGATCGAGGTCGGTGGCGCCCGCTCCCCCGCCGAGCGCCTCGGCCAATGCGCCTACATGCCCCAGCGAGACCTGCTGCTGCCCTGGTTCTCGGCGCTCGACAACGCGGCGCTGGCGCTGCGCAATCGCGGAATCGGACGGGCCGAGGCAAGGCGGCAGGCAGGCGCCCTCTTCGAGCGCTTTGGGCTCGGCGGCTTCGAGCGCACACCGCCGGCCAAGCTCTCCGGCGGCATGCGCCAGCGCGTCGCCTTCCTCCGCACGCTGGTCTCCGGCAAGCCGGTGCTACTACTCGACGAGCCGTTCGCCTCGCTGGACGCGATCACCCGCGGCGAGATGCAGGAGTGGCTGGCGGGGGCCCTGGATGCCGACCCGCGCACGGTCGTCCTCGTCACCCACGACGTCGAGGAGGCCCTCTACCTCTCCGACCGCATCGTCGTCCTCTCCTCGCGACCGGCGGGCGTCGTCGAGGAGCTGAGAGCACCAACGCCGCGGGCGCCGGACCGGGACACCGCGGTAACCGCCTCCGAGTTCGTCACCACCCGCGAGCGAGCGCTGCGGGCGCTGCGGGAGGGCGCACGATGAGGCGCTGGCTACCACCCGTTCTGGTGCTCGTCGGCCTTACCGGCGTCTGGCAGATTGCGGCAAGCACCGGCGCGATCGCCAACGCGCTGCACCTTGAACCGTTCCTCGTTCCCTCTCCTTCGGAAATTGCCGAATCGCTCTGGCAGAACCGCTCGCTGCTGGCGGAAAACGCCTGGGTGACGCTGAAGGAGGTCCTGCTTGGGTTCGGTTGCGCCCTGGTCGCCGGACTCGCTTTTGCTGTCTTCCTGCACCTCTTCGAGACGATGCGGCGGGCGTTCTACCCGCTGGTCGTCGCCTCGCAGACGATTCCAGTCATTGTTTTGGCGCCGATCCTCGTCGTCTGGTTTGGCTACGGGATCGGTCCGAAGCTGGTGGTCGTCGCCCTCCTCTGCTTCTTCCCGATCACCGTCAACGCACTCGACGGTCTTCGCTCAGTCGACCCTGACGCGATCAAAATGATGCGGACCCTCGATGCTTCGCGCTGGCAGACCTTCCGCCGCGTGGAAGCGCCAACCGCACTGCCGTTCGCGTTCAGTGGCGCCAAGATCGCCATCGCGGTCGCGGTGATCGGTGCTGTCTTCGCCGAGTTGGTAACCCCAGAATCCGGCCTGGGCTACTTGATCTTCCACGACGGCTATCAGTATGAAGCGGCCAGACAGTTCGCCTCGGTCTTCATCCTCTCCGTCATGGCGATCTCGCTCTTCGGCCTTTTGGCCCTCGCGGAGCGCCGCTTGGTCACTTGGCGATAGAAAGCAGGGGATGAAGTTCCGCCAAACGCCGCTGGTCGCGGTCGCAATCGCGCTCATCGCCCTCTCGCTCGGCCTCGCGGCCTGCGGCGAGAAGAGCGAGGACGTCAGCGGCACGGCACAGCCGTTCAGCCTGACGCTCGACTTCTACCCCAACCCCGACCACGCCGGCATCTACATGGCGCAGAAGCTCGGCTACTTCAGCGAAGCCGGCCTCGATGTCCAGATTCACGCCCCCGCCGACCCCTCGACGCCGATCAAGGAGGTCGCCGCCGGCCGCACCGACCTGGCGATCTCCTACGAGCCCGAGGTGCTGCTCGCCCACGACAAAGGCCTCGGCGTGCTTGCCGTCGGGGCGCTGGTCAACCGGCCGCTGACCTCGATGATCTGGTTGAAGAAGTCGAATATCAAGGGAGTTGGAGACCTCCGCGGCAAGACGATCGCGACAGCGGGCATCCCCTACCAGGAAGCCTTCCTGAAAACAATCCTCTCCCGCGCCAACCTCTCCCCCTCCGACGTCAAGGCCGTCAATGTCGGCTTCGGGCTCCTACCGGCACTGGTCGGTGGCGGCGCCCAGGCAATGCTCGGCGGGTTCCAGAACGTCGAGGGCGTCGACCTGCGCATGCGCGGCAAAGACCCCGTCGTCACCCCGGTCGACAAGCTCGGCGTGCCGACCTATGACGAGCTGGTCCTGGTCGGCCAGCGCAAGCGCATCGAAGAAGACCCCGAAGCGACCCGGCTCTTCATCGCCGCCCTGGCGCGGGGAACCGCTGCTGCTGCCGCCAACCCGAAAGCGGCGACCAAGGCGCTGCTGGAAGCGAATCCCGATCTCGATCCGAAGCTGACCGAAGCCGAGGTCAAGGCGACGCTGCCGCTGCTCGAATCCGCCGAAGCCCCGGGGTCGGCTTCGCCTGCCGCGGAATCCGCCTACGGCTTCATGAGTCCGGCGGAGTGGACGCGCTTCATCGCCTGGATGCACGACAACGACCTGATCTCCACCCAGCCCGCCGCGGGCGAAGTGCTCAGCAACTCCTACCTGCCGGGCAAGATCTCCGAATAACTGGGAAGGCCTTCGTCGAGCAGGCGCGAGACCTGCTGGGGCGGCAGCGCACGCGAGAAGAAGTGGCCCTGGGCGTAGTCGCAGCCGAGCCGGCGCAGCTCAGAGAGCTGGACCTCGTTCTCGACCCCCTCGGCGATCACGTCGAGCGAGAGGGCCCGGGCCATGCCGACGATCGCCTCGATGATCGCGGTGCGCTCCTGCTCGATCCCAAGCGCTTCGACGAAGGAGCCGTCGATCTTCAGCGCATCGAAGGGGAAGCGGTTGAGATAGGCGAGCGAGGAGTAGCCGGTGCCGAAATCGTCGAGCACGAGACGGACCCCCAGCTCACTCAGCGCCTCCAGGGTCGTGGTCGCGGTCGCCGACTCCTCGACGAGGACGCTCTCGGTGATCTCAAGCCGCAGGTGGACGGGGTCGAGCCCGGTGCGGGCGAGAATCTCGGCGACGATCTGGGGCAGGTCGCGGTGGGCGACCTGCCGGGCGGAGATGTTGACCGAGACGTCAAGGGGCCGGGCGTCGGGTCGCTGCTCGTGCCAGGCCAGGGCCTGACGACAGGCAGCCTCCTGCACCCAACGGCCGACCGGCTCGATCAGGCCGCTTTCCTCGGCGATCGGGACAAACTCTTTTGGGTCGAGCAGGCCGCGGTTGGGATGCTGCCAGCGCACCAGCGCCTCCAGGCCGGTGATTTCGCCATTGCCGAGAGAGATCACCGGCTGGTAGTGGAGCACCAGCTCCTGGTGGTCAAGCGCCTGGCGCAACTCGCGCTCGACCTCGAGCCGGCGCACGGCCCGTGCTCTCATCTCGGCGTCGAACAGCTCGCAGCACGCCCGGCCCCGTTCCTTGGCTCGGTACATGGCGGCGTCGGCGTCGCGGATCAGGAACTCGGCGTCTACCGGCTCGCGGCCGCTGGGACGCGCCACCGCGATCCCGACGCTGGAGGTGATGAAGTGCTCGACGCCATCGAGCGGGTAGGGATCGGCGAAGGCGGCAGCGACCCGGTCGGCGATCGCGATCGCCTCCCCTTCGTCGGCGAGCCGATCGATCAGGATCCCGAACTCGTCGCCGCCGAAGCGGGCGACGATGTCGCCGGGCCGCAGATGGGCGCGAATCCGCGGAGCGACGGCGCGCAGCAGCTCGTCACCGGCGTGATGGCCGATGCTGTCGTTGATCAGCTTGAAGTGGTCGAGGTCGAGGAAGAGGATGCCGACGGGCGACCCCGAGACGGCGCTGCGTTTGAGCGCGTTGCGGAGGGCGTCGACGAAGCTGAGCCGGTTGGGCAGCCCCGTCAGCGCATCGTGCAGGACCCGGTGGCGCAGAGCCTGATCGGCGGTGTGGCGCTCGATCGCGTCGGCAAGGACATTGGCGACGGCCTGGACGAAGTGCACGTCCTGCGGGGTGAAGTGATTGGCCGACATCGAGTGGACGTCGAGCACCCCAAACGGGTGGTCTTTGCCATCGATCATCACCGCCAGGCTGCTGCCGACGCCGAGCACCCTGAGGGCGGGCGGCATCGTGAAGCGGTGCTCGGCCGACCAGTCGTCGACGATCACGTGCAGGCCGGAATCGAGGGCGGCGCCGGCGTGAGAGTCGCGGGCGGCGGAGACGCGGCGGCCAGCTCCACCCATCTTGTCTTCGAGCCCAGCCCGCAGGTGCAGGCGGCGGCCGTCGCGGCCAAGCTCCCAGATACAGGCGCCCTGGACTCCGTCGATCTCTCCCATCAGGGAAACCGCGGCTCGCATCAGAGCATCGGGGTCGCCGTCCTGCAGCGCCCGCTCCCCGAGACGGGCGACGACCGCCTGCTGAGAGACGGCGCGCTGCAGCTCCTGCTCGGCGATCTTGCGCTCGGTGATGTCGTAGAGGACGCCGTGCCAGACGGGGATCCCGGCATCGTCGGGTTCGAGCACCGCCTCGTCGAGGATCCAGACGACGTCTCCGTCGCGGGTGACCATCCGGTAGTCGATCGGGGGCGGGTTGCGATCGCCGATCGTGTCCTTGCTCTCCTGCGCGAGGGCCCGCTCGCGGTCCTCGGGGTGCAGCAGTTTCGACCACAGCTCGGGGTCGGCTTTCCAATCCTCGGGGCTGTAGCCGAGGATGTCCTCGACCTGCGGGCTGACGTAGCGCCAGCGCCCGTGCTCGCCGAGCTCAGACGTGTAGACGATTGCCGGCAGGCGCTCGACAAGCCTGCGGTAATCCTCCCCGCCGGAGGAGATCTGGTCGAGAAATTCGTTGACCTGCTCTTCAGGCCAGCTTCTGTCGCTTGTCGACCCGTCCATTCGCCCGCGTTATCGACAAATCGACAGGTCCCTTGAGGGGACGTCCGTCCAGGCACGATTGGGTGCGTGGCGAGGGGGTAACGCGCGAGCCGTTCAGGCGGCGTGGCGGAGTGGCGGCCCCTGAGCGGCGGCGCGGTGAAACCCACTCGCGGTGAGAGCGCCGGCCAGCCCCCGGAACGGAGCGTAGGGGGCGTAGAACTCCTCGACCTCCGCCACCGTGGCGCGGCGGCCGAGGCCGGCGAGGCGGCCGACGAGCTTGATGTACATGAGGTCGCCCGCCGGCAACGAGTCGGCTTCGCCGCGCCCGGACTGGCCCAGGCGCCGGACGGTCCAGGGGCCGATTTCAGAGACCGCCAGCAGGCGACGATCATCAGCGGGGTCGGCCAGATCGCAGCGGCCCTTGGCGACGGCACGGGCAACCGTTCGCAGCGCGATCGCCCGTCGCGAGGAGAGGTCCATCGACTCCAGCTCAGCCG
>DATCBF010000029.1:0-2672 GCA_036512025.1 Solirubrobacterales bacterium | reverse complement strand
GCCGATGAGCTCGGTGGGCCGAGCCCCTCCAAAGCGAGCTGTTCGGCGAGGATGATTCGAGCTGCCGCCTCAATCAGCGCCAGATGCGAGAACGCCTGGGGGAAGTTGCCGAGGTGGCGGCCGGAGTCGGCCTCCAGCTCCTCGGCGAAGAGGTCGAGCCAACCGGCCGCCTCCAGCAGCCGCTCGCAGAGTTCCCGCGCCCGTCTGCACTCGCCGATCTCCGAGAGCGCCGAGACCAGCCAGAAGGAGCAGATCAGGAAGGTGCCCTCCTTGCCGTGGAGGCCGTCGTCGGTCTCCTCGACGACGTAGCGCAGGACCAGCCCGTGCTCGGTCAGGTCCTCGGCGATCGCCTCGACGGTGGCGCGCACGCGCGGGTCGTCCGGCGGCAGGAAGCGCAGCAGTGGGATCAGCAGCAGCGAGGCGTCGAGGGCGTCGGTTTCGTAGTGCTGGCGGAAGACGCCGTCGCGGACGCCGCGATCGAGGATCTCCGCCTTGATCTCGTCCGCCTTCGCCCGCCACTCCTCGGCGACCTCCGCGAAGCCAAGGCCCTCGGCAAGCCGGGCGCCGCGGTCGACCGCGACCCAGATCATCAGCTTCGAGGAGACGTAGTGCCGCGGCTCCCCGCGCGACTCCCAGATCCCCTGGTCGGGGTTGGGCCAGGCGGCGATCGCCGCCTCCACCTGGTAGCGGATCAGCTGGCGATCGGCCGGGGTGCCGCTGCCGCGCAGGGCTTTGCCGTGCAGGTAGATCGAGTCCAGCAGCGCTCCCCAGACGTCGTTCTGGCGCTGGTCGTAGGCGCCGTTGCCGATCCGCACCGGCTTCGAGCCGAGGTAGCCGTCGAGATGGTCGAGGGTCTTCTCGGTCAGCTTCTTCTCGCCGCCGATCCCGTACATGATCTGCAGGTCCGGTTCCTCGCGGCAGACGCCGACGATGAAGCGCATGAAGTCGCGCGCCTCCTGGTCGAAGCCGAGCGTGTGCAGTGCCCAGAGGCTGAAGGTCGAGTCGCGGATCCAGCTGAAGCGGTAGTCCCAGTTGCGCTCGCCGCCCGGGGTCTCCGGCAGCGAGGTGGTGGGGGCGGCGAGGATCGCCCCGGTCGGGGTGTAGGTGAGGCCCTTGAGGACCAGCGCCGAGCGCTGCAGGTGGATCCGCCAGGGGTGGTCGGGGAACCTGCCGTCGCGCAGCCAGTCGCGCCAAAACTCTTCGGTCGAGTCGAGCCGCTCCAGCGCCTCCGGTGAGCTGCGCGGTCCGCCGAGGTCGCCATCGCCCCAGGTCAGGGCGCAGAAGCCGCTCTCGTCCTCGCGCAGCTTCAGCGTCCCGCGGGCGGCCCCGTCCTCGATCGTCAGCTCCATGTCGGTGGTCATCCGCAGCTCGGTCCCGTCGCTGCCGCGGGCGACCGCTTCGCCCAGATCGCCACCGCTCCACTCGGCCGCTTCGATCCCATAGCCGAAGCGCGGCAGGCACTCCATCTCCATCTCGACCTCGCCGTCGATGCAGGTCATCGTCCGCAGCAGCGAGTGGTCGGACTCGTGCTCGGTGTCAGGGCGGCTGCCCTTGCCGTCGGAGGTGGCCCACTCGGCGATCGTCAGCGCGTCGTGGATCACGACCCAGCCGGTATCGGTGACCCAGGTCGTCTCGATCACCAGCGTCCCCGGCTCGTAGCGGCGGCTGATCGGGACGACGAGGCCGCGGGGGGAGAGCTTGAAGTGGCCGGCGCCGCGGTCGAGCAGGGCGGCGAAGGCGCTGGGAGAGTCGAAGCGGGGCAGGCACAGCCACTCGACCGAGCCGTCGTAAGAGACGAGGGCGGCGGTGTGGCAGTCGGAGAGAAAGCCGTAGCTGCCGATCGGCGGAAAACGGTTGTTGGCGGCTCCCAAGGCGAAGCCAAGCTAGCAGCGGCCGCGGGCGTGCCTGACTCGAATGCGGCGCTAGGCTGACTCACGTGATCCCGCCGATCGCCCACGTGACAGGCATTTTCGGCCCCTTGGAGCTGGCGCCGATGTTGATCGCCGCGGCGCTCTACGCGAAGCGCGCCGCGACCCTTTCCGCCAAGGGGCGACCGGTCCCGCTCTGGCGCCAGGTCTGTTTCGCGTCAGGCCTGCTGGTCATCGTCGTGGCGCTGATCTCGCCGATCAGCGATGTCGCGGAGCAGCTCGTGATCGCGCACATGGTGGAGCACCTGATGCTCGGCGACATCGCCACCCTGCTGCTGGTGCTGGGCCTGACCGGGCCGTTGCTGCAGCCGGTGCTGGCAATCCCGGTCTTCGACCGCCTACGGGTCCTCGCCAACCCGGCGATCGCCTTCCCGCTCTGGGCGCTCAACTTCTACCTCTGGCACATCCCTGCCCTCTATGACGCCGCCTACGGAGGGGCGCCGCTGCACGCGCTCGAGCACACCACGTTCATCTTCTTCGGCTGCCTGATGTGGATGCCGGTCTTCGGCCCCCTGCCGACCCCGCAATGGTTCACCGCCGGCTGGAAAGTCGCCTACGTGATCGCGGTGCGCTTCGTCGGGGCGATCCTCGGCAACGTCCTGATGTGGTCGGGCACCGTGCTCTACACGATCTATGCCCCGGGCGAGCGCCACTGGGGCCTCTCGCCGTTGACCGACCAGAGCACGGCGGGGGTGATCATGATGCTCGAGGGAACCTTCCTCGGCCTCGGCTTGCTCGCCTGGG
>DATCBF010000028.1:0-2546 GCA_036512025.1 Solirubrobacterales bacterium | reverse complement strand
TCGTCCATCAGGTCAACATCGAGTACCTCGCGCGCGTCGTGTTCGGCGCGGGCGGCGCGGGCGAGCCGCATCCCAGCGGAACGACGCTCGCCTTTCCCGACACGGTCGTCGGCACCGACTCGCACACGACCATGGTCAACGGCCTCGGCGTCCTCGGCTGGGGGGTCGGGGGGATTGAGGCCGAGGCGGCGATGCTGGGCCAGCCGATCTCGATGCTGCTGCCGCAGGTGGTCGGGTTCAGGCTCGAGGGCAGGCTGCCGGAGGGGGCGACGGCCACCGACCTGGTCCTGACCGTGACCGAGATGCTGCGCGAGCGCGGCGTCGTCTCCAAGTTCGTCGAGTTCTACGGTCCCGGCCTGCCGACCCTGGGGCTTGCCGACCGGGCGACGATCGGCAACATGTCGCCCGAGTTCGGCTCGACCTGCGCGATCTTCCCGGTCGACGCCGAGACCCTGCGATACCTGGAGCTGACCGGGCGCCCGACCGAGACGATCGAGTTGGTTGACGCCTACGCCCGCGAGCAGGGGATGTTCCACGAGCCCGACGCCCCCGAGCCCGTCTTCTCCGACACCCTGGAGCTGGACCTGGGCGAGGTGGTGCCGAGCATCGCCGGGCCCAAGCGCCCGCAGGACCGGGTGCCGCTCTCAGAGGCCAAGGATGCCTTCCTCGAGGCGATGGTGGAATTCGACCCCGAGGCTGCGAGCCGGATGGGCAACGGGCGCGACGAGGCGATTGAGGAGTCGTTCCCGGCCTCGGACTCGCCGGCAGAGGAGCACGACGACGAGCGCGGCAAGCCGCGACCGGCGACCAGCGGAGCGCCGGTGGCGACGATCGAGCACGGCAGTGGCGACGAGATCGAGGTGACGCTGGAGGACGGCGCCACGTTCACTCTCGATCACGGCCGGGTCGTGATCGCCGCGATCACGAGCTGCACCAACACCTCCAACCCGAGCGTGATGATCGGCGCCGGGCTTCTGGCTCGCAACGCGGTCGAACGCGGCCTGACCCGCAAGCCGTGGGTGAAGACCTCCCTGGCGCCCGGCTCGACGGTTGTGACCGACTACCTCGAGAAAGCCGGCCTGACCCGATATCTCGATCAGCTCCAGTTCAATCTCGTCGGCTACGGCTGCACAACCTGCATCGGCAACTCAGGGCCACTGCCGCCGGAGATCTCGGCTGCGGTCGAGGAGAAGGACCTCGCGGTCTGCGCCGTGCTCTCGGGAAATCGCAACTTCGAGGGCAGGATCAACCAGGACGTCAAGGCCAACTACCTTGCCAGCCCGCCGCTGGTCGTCGCCTACGCGCTGGCGGGGAGGATGGATCTCGACCTGCTCTCGGAGCCGCTCGGCGAGGGCTCCGGCGGTGAGCCGGTCTATCTGCGCGACATCTGGCCCAGCTCAGAGGAGATCAAGGAGCTGGTCGGCCGCTCGATCCAGTCGGAGATGTTCACCCGCAACTACGGCGAGGTGTTCGAGGGCGACGAGGCCTGGAATCAGGTCGAGGTCCCGGGTGGCGATCGCTACACCTGGCCAGACTCAACTTATGTGCGCCGTCCCTCCTTCTTCGAAGGGATGCCGGCGGAGCCGCCCGGGGTGGAGCCGATCGTCGACGCCAGAGTGCTGGCGTTACTCGGTGACTCCATTACCACCGACCACATCTCACCTGCCGGAGCGATCAAGAAAGACAGCCCGGCAGGGAAGTGGCTGATCGAACAGGGTGTTGAGCCCCGCGACTTCAACTCTTACGGCTCGCGGCGGGGAAACCACGAGGTGATGATCCGAGGCACCTTTGCCAATATCCGCCTTCGCAACCAACTGGTGGAGAAATCGGGCGGCTTCACCCGTCATTTCCCCGATGGCGGTGAGACGACGATCTACGAGGCGGCGATTGCGTACGCGAACGATGGAATACCACTGGTGGTATTGGCGGGCAAGGAGTACGGGTCCGGCTCGTCCCGCGACTGGGCGGCAAAGGGCACCAAGCTGCTCGGCGTCCGCGCGGTGATCGCCGAGAGCTTCGAGCGCATCCACCGCTCAAACCTGATCGGGATGGGCGTCCTGCCATTGCAGTTCCCGCAGGGCCAGACGATCGAATCGCTGGGCCTGTCAGGCGAGGAGTCAATCGCAGTCGGGGAGCTGGAAAACGGCGAGGCCAAGACGGTGAAGGTGACCGCCGCGCGAGACGGGGCGGACCCGGTCGAGTTCGAGGCGACGGTTCGGCTCGACACCCCCAACGAGGTTGCCTACTTCCAGAACGGAGGCATCCTCCAGACCGTCCTCAGGAACCTGAAGAAAGGCTCCTAGATGACGGAAAGGGGGTGCAGCGGGGCCGCGGGAGGCAGGGGGGTCCGCGCGACCCTCACTGCACCTGCGCGTCGGTAGCCAGGGAGGGATGCCGACGCGGCCGTTCCCCTGGACGGGACTGCCCAGAAGGAACAGTCACCGTCTAGCTATACCGCGCCAAACCCCTGCGGTCAAGCGCAGCCGACCGCTTTGGGTTAATCGGCCACGCTGGCGGTGCTGCCAGGAACATCGCTGTCTGGCTGG
>DATCBF010000027.1:0-8732 GCA_036512025.1 Solirubrobacterales bacterium | reverse complement strand
GCGCGGCCGCTACCTGAGCGCCCCGGAACTGGCCGCCGTCATCGGCTGGCCGATTGGCAGCCCAGACCTGCCCGGCCTGAGCCTGGGCGCGGCCAAACGGCTGGTGCCAAGTGCCGCCCTGAGCGAGCAAGGCCGTGTTCTCGGCACCAGCGACTACGGCGGCCTGACCCGGCCAGTGGCGATCAGCCCAGCCTCCTCCACACGGGGGCTGTACGTCCTCGGCCCAACCGGCACCGGCAAGACTTCGCTCCTCAAAAACCTAATCCTGGACGACCTCAAACAAGGCCGGGGCCTGGTCGTGGTCGAGACCAACGGCGACCTCATTTCGGAGCTTACGGACGCCATCCCGCCGGAGCGGGTGGCTGACGTGGTGCTGCTCGACCCGACCGACCCAACCCATGCGGTTGGTTTCAACCCGTTTGCGAGCCAAGCCGACCCGTCGCTCATCGCTGACCAGCTCGGCGAGTTGTTCGAGCGGCTATGGCAAGCCTTCTGGGGCCCGCGTACTGCTCAGCTAACCCACATGGGACTGTTGACGCTGACCCGCCGCCAAGGCTCCACCTTGCTTGACCTGCCCCGCCTGTACCTCGATCCCGTTTTTCGCTCGGAGGTACTGGCCGACCTGGACGACCCTCTGGGCCTGGCCCCCGATTGGCGCTGGTTCGCCTCGCTGCCACCGCGTGAACAGGCCACGGTCGTTGCACCCTTGCTGAACAAGTCCCGCCAGTTCATAGCCCGGCCAGCCATCCGGGCGATCGTCGGCCAGACTAGGCCCAACCTCACCATGCGACAGATCATCGACCAGCGAAAAGTGCTGCTGGTTCACCTACCCAAGGGCCTGATCGGGGCCGAGACTGCCCAGCTCCTCGGCTGTCTTGTCCTGACTAGCGTTTGGCAGGCGATGGCCGAACGGGCGGCCCTGCCGCCGGAGCGCCGACACGCCTTTGGGCTATACGTCGATGAGGTTCAGGACTTCGCCTCAGCACCCGTGCCTTGGGACGAGATGCTGGCCCAGGGCCGCAAGTATGGACTCAGCCTGACCACCGCCCACCAGAACCTGGAGCAGTTGCCCAAGGAGTTGCGCGAGGTCGTGCTGGCCAACGCCCGCTCTAAGGCTGTCTTTGCCCTCAGCGCTAGCGACGCCCGAAGCTTGGAGCGGCTGTTTGCTCCAGCCCTCACCGCCGCTGACTTACAAGCCCTTGACGCCTACTCGGTGGCCGCACTAGTTGCGCTCGATGACGGCGGAACCGCTCGGCCGGTAACGCTGACCACGCCGCCACCGCCTCAGCCGCTGGGTAGCGCTGAGGCCGTCAGGGCTTCGTCGCGGCTGAACTATGCCCGGCCCAGGGCGGAGATTGAGGCCGCCTTGCGTGCTCAAGCAGAGCGGCCGGCTCGAAGCAGCGCCCCGGTCGGGCGCAAACGCCGGAGGCCGTCATGACGTGTCCGTTCGCCCGTCCGGTCGCGTCGGGTTGTCGTCCGCGCGTTCTGGCTCAGCACCAGCCACAGCGGCCAAATCTGCCACTGACTAGATATGCCAAATGGAGGCACCAATGACCGCCCGCTACGTGACGGCGGCGACCGTTCAGGCACTAGAGGCTCGCCTGAGTGGGCGAGACAAAGCTGTCCTGAAATCCCTTTCCGACCTGCGTTTCATGAGCGGCTCCCAGCTGACCCGAATGCACTTTGACGGCACCGACCAACGGACTGCCCGCCGGGCGCTACTACGCCTCGTCCGGCTGGACGTGCTGGCACGCCTGCCCAGGGTCGTGGGCGGCGTCCGCGCTGGCTCCGGCGGCTTTGTCTACCACCTGGGTCTGGCCGGATACAGGCTGGCGATGGAACGCGGCTGGCAACCGCTGCGCAGGCGGCGGCGGTCGCTTGCTCCGGGGACTTTGTTCCTCGCCCATAGCCTGCAAGTTGCCGAGCTGCATACCGTGCTCACGGAAGCCGAGCGTTCTGGCCGTCTGGAGTTGCTGGAGTTGGCGGCCGAGCCCGCCTGTTGGCAGGGCTATACAGGGAATCGGGGCCAGGCCGCCACGCTCAAGCCCGACAGCTTTGGCCGATTCGGCATCGGCGACTTTGAAGACAGCTACTGGTTAGAGGTAGACATGGGCACGGAGGGCAGCGGAGCCATAGACCGGCAACTGAGGCGTTACCTGGACTTCCAGGCCAGCGGACGCATTCAGGCCGAGCGCGGTGTCTTTCCCCGGACTCTGTGGCTGGTGCCGGGAGCTGCGCGGGCGTGGGTCATCGAGGGCTGTATCGAGCGCTTGCCGCGCCCGTCCCGTGAGCTGTTTGCGGCGGCGGCCTTTCCTGAACTATTGCACGTCATTGGAGACCCTGGAAATGTCTAAAAACCCAGTCCTGGAGCCAAATTGCCGTTGCTATGCGGCGTATACTTATATGTAGCAATACACGTTTCACAAGGAGAGAAGAAAGGAGAGACAATGACCAACACTGATCTATCACCAACTAAGCGATCCCTCATCTATCTGCGGGTATCCAGCACCCAGCAGGCCGATAACGATTTCGACGTCGAGGGCTTCTCCATCCCCGCTCAGCGAGATGCCTGCCAGCGGGAGGCGGCAAAGCTCGGTGCCGTTGTCGCTGACGAGTACATCGACCGTGGCGAGTCCGGTACGACCGCCAAGCGCCCGGCGCTCAGGGCCATGCTCGACCGGTTGCAGCGGGGGGATATCGACTTCGTGATCGTCCATAAGGTTGATCGGCTGGCCCGCAGCCGAGCCGACGATGTGGAGATCGTCATGGCGATCCGCAAGGCTGGCGCACAGGTTGTCAGCGTCACCGAGAACATTGACGAGACGCCATCGGGCCTGTTGCTCCACGGCATCATGTCCTCCATCGCCGAGTTCTACAGCCGCAACTTGGCGGCAGAGGTCATGAAGGGCACGACTCAGAAGGCTAAGAACGGCGGCACGCCCTTCCGGGCGCCGCTTGGCTACCTGAATAGCCGCATCACGGTTGACGACCGCGAGGTGCGTGTCATCACGCCTGACCCGGAGCGCGCCCCGTTCATTCGGGATGCCTTCACGCTCTACGCCAGCGGCGACTACTCGCTTACCGAGCTGGCGGCACTCTTGGAGGAGCGCGGCCTACGTTCACGTTCGACGCGTCGGGTAGCTGGCCGGGCGCTTAAGGCCAACGACATACAGTTCATGTTGAGAAACAGCTACTACACCGGCATTGTCACCTACGCTGGCAAGGTCTACGACGGCCGTCATGAGCCGCTGGTCGATGAGGCGACCTTTCAGGAAGTGCAAGACCTGCTGGAGTCCAAGCGAATCAGCGGTGAACGCCCTTGGCGACACTTCCACTACCTGCGCGGCAGTATCTACTGCGGTGAGTGCGGTCGTCGCCTGATCTACACCAAAGCCAAAGGCAATGGCGGCGAGTACGAATACTTCATCTGCGGCGGCAAGCAGCAGGGGACTTGTTCGCATACCTCGCACCGGGTCCAAGCTGTCGAGGCGGCCGTCGAGGATCACTATGCGACTCTGGAGTGGAGCGCCGAGCAACGCCAGGGCATCCGGACAGCGATAGAGCGCCAGGTTGAAGTCACGACCATCCTGGCCGCTGAGAAAGTTGCTGAGGCTGAACTGCGCCTCGTCCGTCTTGATCAGGAGGAACGCAAGCTGTTAACGGCCCACTATGCCGATCAGGTCAGCGAGGCCCTATTTGCCTCCGAGCAGGAACGTATTAGACGAGAGCGCATCGGGGCGACCAAGCAAGTCGAGCACCTGAATGTCAAGCACGGCGACGTACTGGCGGCCCTCGACCTGGCCCTGGAGCTGACGGTCGATATTCAGCGGGCCTACTACCGCGCCGGGCCGCAGGAACGGCGTCTGTTTAACCAGGGCTTCTTTGAGCGTCTGGAGATTGATAACGAGGAGGTTGCCGCCGAGCAACTGGCCGAGCCCTTCGGCCAACTGGCCGGACTTGCTCGGGGCTGGGGCGAAGGGACGCCCAATACCGCTGGCGTTGAAGCCATCGGCAAAGCAAAAACCTCCGACCCCATTTCCGAGGTCGGAGGTTTGAACGTCGAAAGTTTGGTGGAGCTAGGCGGATTCGAACCGCCGACCTCCTGGGTGCGATCCAGGCGCTCTGCCAGCTGAGCTATAGCCCCGAGGTGCTTGGGTGGGCGGATTGGCCCAGGTCCTCGCTTCCGCAAGGATAACCGCATAATCTTTAGGCTTCCCGGCTGGGACTGAGATATGAGCATCCTCGACGACGCCATCAGGGAGCACCTGGAACTCAAGCGCCAGCACGGCGCTGACGACTCCGAGCTGAAACAGCTCGAGGACGACGCGTTCGGCCCGGCCGAGCGGCCTAGTGGCGAACAGGCCCTGCCCGACACGGCCTCCGAGGCACCTACCGAATTTATGACGCAGCCTGGCGATGGAGCTGAGGCGGCCGAGGAGCAGGGTGAGCCGAGCCGCGGGGCGGTCCCGAACATTGCCGACCTGCAGGAGGCGCCCCAGCAGGCGCCGCCGCCCGCGGAGCCCGACTCCGCCGAAGAGCCGGCGCCTCTCGTCGACGAAGATCTGCCCGCCGAGGAGGAGCACCCGGCGATGGAGCACGAGACCGTGCCCGAGCCGCCCGCCGAGCAGGTCTCTCCTCCCGAACACTCGACCGAAGAGCGCCACGCGATCGCCGAGCAGCCGACCGAGCTCTTCGACGTCGAGGGTGAGATCGCCGCATCGGAGTCGCGCAGCCCCAGCGACGAGGAGCTGGTCGAGGAGGAGATGCAAGAGCCTCGTCTTGCCCCGGTCGATCCGCTCGCCGGCCTCGAAGAGGTAGACGAGGACGACATCAGCGTCGAAGGCCGCTCGCAGGACGCCGCGGTCGAGGCCGACGAGGACGACGATTTCTTCGACGAGCAGCGCCTCTCCGAGGAGCTGGACCAGGCGCTGGAGGCGCCGGTCTCCGCTCCGCCTGAGCCGGCGCCGCTGCCGGATCTCGATGAGGAGGAGAACGAGGGCGACGACGACGCGTCGGGCCACTTCGAGGAAGATTCCGAGGAGCACACCGAGGAGCATGCGCTCGAGCCTGTCGAGGAAGACTCCGAGGAGCACCCCGTCAAGTACGCCGACGAAGACTCCGACGAGCACGAGGTGGAGGGCTCCGACAAGGACGAGCAGCCGACCGGCGACGTGCTCGGCGGCACCCCCGACTTCCTCGAGGAGGCGCCGGAGGACGATCAGCTCTGGTTCGAGCAGAAGCCCCCGAAGGATTTCGACTTCGACGATTAGTTGAGCGGTCGCTGACCGCTCAGGCGTTCAATCGATAGGTTCCAATGGATGGTTGCCGACGCCGCCATAGAGGCAAGCGGCCTGCGCAAGTCCTACGGCGACGTGCGCGCTCTTGACGGGATAGATCTGCATGTGCCGGCCGGCACGGTCCTCGGCCTGCTCGGGCCCAACGGCGCCGGCAAGACGACCGCGGTCCGCATCCTCACCACGCTGCTGCGCCCTGACGGCGGCAGCGCCCGCGTCGCCGGCCTCGACGTCGAGCGCGAGGCCGGCGCCCTGCGCAGCCAGATCGGGCTCGCCGGCCAGTACGCGGCGGTCGACGAGAACCTGACCGGGGCCGAGAACCTGGTCATGGTCGGCCGCCTCTACCACCTGCCCAAGGGTGAGCCACAAACCCGGGCGGCCGAGCTGCTGGAGCGCTTCGACCTCAGCGACGCCGCCGACCGCCTCGTCCGCACCTACTCCGGCGGCATGCGCCGCCGCCTCGACCTCGCCGCCGCCCTCGTCGCCCGCCCTCCCGTCCTCTTCCTCGACGAGCCCACCACCGGGCTCGACCCACGCAGCCGCATCTCCCTCTGGGAGACGATCGAGGACCGTGTCGCCGGTGGCACCACCGTCCTGCTCACCACCCAGTACCTCGACGAGGCCGACCGCCTCGCCGATTCGATCTCGGTCATCGACCGCGGCCGGGTGATCGCCGCCGGCACCTCCGACGAGCTCAAGGACCAGGTCGGCGGCGAGCGGCTCGACGTGACGCTCGAATCCGAGGCCGAGGCCGAGGCGGCGATCGCGGCGCTGGGGCCGATCGCCGCCGACACCCCGCTGCTGGTCGGCGATGTCGTCCGGGTCCCGGTGCGCGGGCGCCGCGGCGCCATCACCGAGGCGGTGCGGCGGCTCGACGAGGCGGGGGTCGGGATCGAAGACGTCGCCCTGCGACGGCCGACGCTCGACGACGTCTTCCTCTCCCTCACCGGGCGCGCGGCCGAGGAGCGCGGCGGCGAGGATGACGAGGGGGAGGAGGCGCGGTGAGCGGCCTGCGCAACAGCGTCTCCGACACCTGGGTGCTGGCGAAACGGGCCTTCCTGCGCATCCCCCGCGCGCCCGACTTGCTGCTCTCTTTCACCGTGCAGCCGATCATGTTCGTGCTGCTCTTCGTCTACGTCTTCGGTGGCGCGATCGAGACGCCCGGCTATGACTACGTCGACTTCCTGATGCCGGGGATCATCGTGCAGACGATGGCCTTCGGCGGCTTCGTCACCGCCCTCGGCCTCGCCGAGGACCTGAAGAAGGGCCTGGTCGACCGCTTTCGCTCGCTGCCGATGTCCCGCGCGGCGGTCCTCGCCGGCCGCACCATCGCCGACATCGCCACCAACTCGATCTCGATCGCGATCATGATCGGCGTCGGCACCCTCGCGGGCTTCTCCTTCAACGCCCCCGTCACCCACATCGTCGCCGGGATCCTCCTCCTCCTGCTCTTCGGCTACGCCTTCTCCTGGGTCTTCGCCTTCATCGGCCTCTCCTCGTCCTCACCGGAGGCCTCTCAGTCGCTCGGATTCATCCTCATCTTCCCGCTCACCTTCGTCTCCTCGGCCTTCGTCCCGGTCGAATCGATGCCAGGGGCGCTGCAGGACTTCGCCGAAGTCAACCCCTTCACGGTCACCGTGAACGCGATGCGCGCCCTCTTCCTCGGCGCCCCGGCCGGCAACGCGATCTGGGGCGCCGTCCTCTGGTCGCTCGGCATAGCGGCTTTCTTCGCCGTCCTATCGGTGGCTCGCTACAAACGAGCAGTAACCCGCTGACGGCCTCTCTGCTTAGACTTCATCACGAGGGGCCATAGCTCAGCTGGCAGAGCGCGGCGTTTGCAACGCCGAGGTCGCCGGTTCGATCCCGGCTGGCTCCATCAGCGGTGGCGCAGGGCCTGCACGGCGTCAGGAATCACCTTGACGACGTGGAGTCGCAGCGTCGGGTGGGTGACGTTTCCCGCGCAGGCGTCGCCGCCACGGGGGGTCGCGTGGATGTGGAGACTGACCTTTACTGGGGTTCCCAGCGGCAGCTTGGTCCGCAGGGCGCCAGGGATCGCCATCCGCAGTCGGCGCGAGTGAGTGACATCGACGTTGATCTCGCCGAGGTCGACCCTGCCGCTTTCGCCTTCCTTTGCCCAAAGCAGCGTCGATTTGATGTCGAGGTGGGCCGGCGCGTTGACCGCGAGCCGTATCCGCACTCCCGGGACGACGCGGTGGGAGCGGAGCTTGGGCACGAAGCTGGAGGCGGTTCCCTCGACCTTAGGGCAGTTGCCGCCGACCGTCACCGGATGGGCGACGCGAGCGACGTCGGAGCCGTTGCAAGAAGCGGTCTGGCCGCTGAAGACGAGCGCGGTCGAGCAGCCCTCGTTGTCGGTCGTGGTCAGCGTCACCTGGTAGGCGCCGGCTTTGGCGTAGGCGTGACTCGGTTCCGCGCCGGCGTTCTTAGCGACGACGCCGTCGCCGAAATCCCAGTCGTAGCGCGCTACCGTGCCGTCGGGATCGGTTGAGCCGGTGGCGTTGAAGGCGATGCTCGCGCCCGGTTTCGGCGCCGGCGATGAGCTGGCGAAGGCGGCGTGCGGCGGCTGGTTGGGGACGATCGCTATTCCCTGGGGGCCGCTGCCGACGGGGAAGCCGGCCAGCGCGGTGTTGGTCGCCAGGTCGATCGGCGCCAGCTGGTCGGGTGTGCCGGCAGAGGGCAGGTAGGCGCGGGATCCATCCGGGAGGATCGCGATATCCCGCGGGCTTTCCCCGGCGGGGATCGGAGTCCCGGCGGTCGCCGTCATGAGGTTGATCGGGACCGAGGCGCCGCTGCTGTCATCCGCCGTGTAGGCGCGGGCGCCGTCGGGCGTGATCGCGATCGCCGCCCCCGCGGCGCCGGTGATCGCCGGGCCGGCGGCGTTGGTCGCGACGTCGATCGGAATCGTGTCGCCGCCGCCCTCGGTGACATAGACGTGTTTGCCGTCGGGGGCCACGGCAACGCCCGTCGGCGAGACCCCGATCGGGATCGTCGCGATCACAGTGTTCGTGGCGAGGTCGATGACCGAGACATCGCCGGAGAACAGGTTCGCGACGTAGGCCCGCGCCCCGTCGGGCGTGATCGCGATCCCGAACGGTATGCCGCCGACCGGGATCGGAGGCAGGGCGGTGTTGGTCGCCAGGTTGATCGGAGTGACGGTGTCGCTGAAGTTGTTGGTGACGTAGGCCCGCGACCCGTCCGGGGTGATCGCGATCGCGAACGGGCCGACCCCGACGTCGATCGGAATCCCGGCCGCCGGCGGTTTGGCGCCGACGCCGATCGGCACGACCTGGTTGGTGTTGGAGTCGGCGACATAGGCCCGCTTCCCGTCCGGCGTGATCGCGACCCGCCCACCGGAGCTCTCGCCTCCTCCGGGGAGGGCGATCTCCGTGCCGGCGGTCTGCGCGGCGAGGTCGACGGGGA
>DATCBF010000026.1:0-8195 GCA_036512025.1 Solirubrobacterales bacterium | reverse complement strand
GCGTCTCTTTGACAGCGGGCGTGCGCAGCGCCGCCGCCGGGTGAAAGAGCGGCAGCAGGAAGACCGTGCGGCCACCCAGATCGCGCACCTGCGGCTCTCCCCGCACCTTGGTGATGCCGACCGGGCTGCCGCTGAGCAGCTTGGTGGCGAAGTTGCCCAGGGTGCAGACGACCCTCGGCTCGATCAGCCGGATCTGCTCGAAGAGATAGGGCCGGCAGGCCTCGATCTCCAGCGGCTGCGGGTCGCGGTTGCCGGGCGGCCGCGACTTGAGGACGTTGGCGATGAAGACGTCCTCGCGCGACATCCCGATCCCTTCCAGCATCTGGTTGAGGAGCTGGCCGGCGCGGCCGACGAACGGCAGCCCCTGCCGGTCCTCTTCGGCCCCGGGCGCCTCGCCGACGAACATCAGGTCGGCGTCGGCGTCACCGGCGCCGAAAACGGTCTTGGCGCGCGTCTCCGAGAGCGGGCACTTCGTGCAGGCCGAAACCTCTTTGTAGAGCTCGACCAGCTCGGCGCGCCGCTCCGCCGCCGTCGCACTCATTTCGAGCCTTTCGACTTGGGCGGCGGCGTTGAGAGCTCACCCGCCGCGCGCTTGCGCTTGGTCTCGGCGATCCGCTCACCCCGCGCCGCTTCGGTCTCACGCCGTCGCGATTCCGACGACTTGACCTTTGCCCCTCGTGGCTGACGGCCGGGCGGTGAGACCTGCGAGATCAGCTTCCGGGCCCGCCCCGACCCGCAGGCAGGACAAGCGACGGTGATCGCGTCAGAGGCGACCAGCTCCTCGAAGCGACTCCCGCACTCCTCGCACTCGAACTCATAGATTGGCACGGCGCCATGGTAATTCGACAGGACGTCTAAGGCAGTGGCTCCCAGTCCCAGGCCTTCTGGGACGCCAGGCTCTCCTGGTCCAGATAGCGCCTGAACTCTTCGAGCTCGGCCGGTTCGATGCCGTAGACATGGTCGGGTTCTGGGAAATGGCGCGAGCGGACCTCGGCTGCGTAGGCGCCGACCGCGGTGACCATGTCGCCGTGGATGTCGGCGTAGCGCTTGACGAATTTGGCCATGTGGCCGGTGTTGATGCCGAGCAGGTCGTGGAAGACGAGGACCTGACCCGATGTCGAGGGACCGGCGCCGATGCCGATCGTCGGCACCTCGAGCTTCTCGACGACGCCCTCGGTCACCGCGGCCGGGACCGCCTCGAAGACGATCGCGAAGCAGCCCGCCGCCTGCAGGGCGAGGGCGTCCTCGGCGACCTGGGCGGCGCGGCCGGCGGTTTTGCCCTGGGCTTTGTAGCCGCCGAGGGTGGTCGCCGTCTGCGGGGTGAGGCCGACGTGCCCCATGACCGGGATGCCGGCGCGGATGATCGCCCTGGCGCGGTCGACCGAGGAGCCGCCGCGCTCCATCTTCACCGCGTCACAGCCGGCCTCCTTGATGAAGCGCTGGGCGTTGGCGACGGCGAGCTCGTTGGAGCCCTCGTAGGAGCCGAACGGCATGTCGCCGATGAGGATCGGGGTGCGCAGGCCACGGCGGACGGCTTTGGCCAGCATCAGCATCTCCTCCATCCCGACCGGGACGGTGCTGTCGTAGCCGAGCACAGCGTTGGCGGCGGAGTCGCCGACCAAGACGATGTCGACTCCGGCCTCCTCGGCGACCTGGGCCGAGGGGAAGTCGTAGGCGGTGATCATCACGATCGGCTGCCCCGTCTCGCGCATCTCCTCCAGCTGGGGCAGCGTCACCGGCTTGCGCGCCGCGGCAATCGGCTTCTGGGAGCGGACGCCGGAGCTCATGAGAGCAGCACCTCCGGATGGCTGTCGACGGCGACAGATCGGTTCTCGTCGTCGACGTGGACGACGATCGGCGAGTAGCGCTCAAGGTCGCTCTCGTCGTAGGCGCCGAAGGAGGCGACAATGATCTTGTGGCCAGGCCGGGTCAGGTGGGCCGCGGCGCCGTTGACCTGCATCGTTCCCGAGCCGGGCTCACCGTCGATCACGTAGGTGACGAAGCGGGCGCCGTTGTCGATGTCCCAGACGTGGACCTGCTCGTTGGTGATCAGGTCGGCGCCGGCCATCAGCTCGGTGTCGATCGTGATGCTGCCGATGTAGTCGACGTCGCAGTCGGTCACCGTCGCCCGGTGGATCTTGGACTTGAGCATCTGTCTCTGCATTGCCTCTCCTTGGCCGAGTTGGTTCTAAGGTCGGATCAAGACGTTGTCGATCAGCCGCGCCCGCCCCACCTGGGCCGCCACGACAATGAGCACCGGGCGGCCGTTCAGCTCCGCCACGGGGGTAAGTTCGTCGGGGTCGCGCGCCTCCAGGTACTCGGGCTCGATGCCCACCTCCGCCAGCTCGAGGCGGGCGGCTTCGAGGCCGGCGTCAAGCGACTCTGTGCGGGCCCGCTCCTCGGCGAGACGCAGCGCCCGCGAGAGCGCCGCCGCGCGCAGGCGATCGTCGGGCTCGAGGTAGGCGTTGCGTGAGCTCATCGCCAGGCCGTCGGGCTCGCGCACTGTCGGCAGCACCTCGATCCTGACCGGGAAATCGAGGTCGCGAGCCATGCGGCGGATGACGGCCGCCTGCTGGGCGTCCTTCTGGCCGAAGTAGGCGACATCGGGCCCAACGCTGTTGAAGAGCTTGGCGACAACGGTGGCGACGCCGCGGAAGTGCTCGGGGCCACGCCGAGCGGGGTCGCCGTCGAGGACCTCGGTCAGCCCACCGCCGACTTCCACCGCGGTCGCAAAGCCCCGCGGGTAGACCTCGTCGACCGCCGGCGCGTAGACATAGTCGACGCCGGTCTCGGCGGCGAGGCGGAGGTCGCGCTCCTCGTCGCGCGGGTAGCGATCCAAATCCTCACCGGGGCCGAACTGAGTCGGGTTGACGAAGAGGCTCATGACGACGACATCGCATTCGGCGCGGGCGGCGTGGAGAAGGGAGAGATGGCCATCGTGCAGGTAGCCCATGGTCGGGACAAGGCCGATCGAGCGGCCGGCGCGGCGCGCTTCGCCGAGCGCTTCACGCAGCTCGGTCTTGGCGCGGACGAGCCTGGCGCCACTGTCTCTTGCAAGCGGGGGATTACTCAGTTGAGAGGTCATAGGTCCATGCCCTTGGGGTCACGGCCGAAATCCGATTATAGGGGGTTTATTCCCGAAAATCGATCGGCTTAATCACCTTCGCCGGCGCCCCCGCCGCAATCGTTCCTGGGGGGATATCCCGCGTCACGACTGAGTTTGCGCCGATCACGCAGCGCTCGCCGATCTCGACTCCGCTGGTAACCACGCAATTCACGCCAAACCAGCAATTTGCGCCGATCTTGACCCGCCCTCGAGAGACGAAGCCCTGCCAGGTGATCGGCGTGTCGGGGTCGTCGAAGCGGTGGTCGGCGTCGCCGACGAAGCAGCCGTTGGCGAACATCGTGTGATCGCCGATCTCGATTCGCTCGTGTGAGGCAAGCATCGTGTTGCGGTTGAGGAAGCAGCCCTCGCCGATCGCGATCCGCGCCTGCGGCGCCAGGGTCAGCCAGCAGCCCGGCTCCAGCAGCGTGCCCTCGCCGATCGTCAGCCGGCCCTCGTCCAGCGCCTCGAGCAGCTCACCCTCGACCGGGTAGCGAATGAAGAAGCCGCCACGAGCGGCGTGGCGGTTGAGACGCGCCCGGCGCAAGCGCCGATGGTTGCGCTCGTACCAACGGCGCTTCACCCACCACAACCTCCAACCGTTGAGCTCTGCCACCTCCCTAGCTTTCCAGAGGCCGCGGCAGTAGGGTCGGCTGCCGAGTGACTCCTGGAACCGAAAACCTCCGCGGCGGCATCGACCTCGGCGGGACGAAGATCCAGACCGTCGTCGTCGACCCGGGCGGCAAGGTCGCGGGCCAGTCGCGGCGGCCGACGCCGACCAGTGGCGGCCCCCAGGACGTCGCCGACGCGATGGCCGAATCGCTGCGCGAGGCGGCCGAGCAGGCCGGAGTGACCACTTCGACGCTGGAGGGGATCGGGGTCGGCTCGCCGGGCGATGCCGACGAGAGGACCGGAGTCGTCTCCGGCGCTCGCAATCTGCCGGGCTGGGAGGGCAGCTTCCCGCTCGCGGCAAAACTGAAAGACGCCCTCGGCGCCGAAGTCCGGATCGGCAACGACGTCCAGGTCGCGACCGAGGCCGAGTTCCACCTCGGCGCCGGGCGCGAGTTTCAGAGCCTTATCGGCGTCTTCTGGGGCACCGGCGTCGGCGGCGGCCTGGTCCTGGACGGCAAACCCTGGCTCGGCCGGGGAGCCGCCGGTGAGATCGGCCACATGGTCGTCAAGCGCGGTGGCGCCAAGTGCCCCTGTGGCCGCAAGGGTTGTATGGAGGCCTACGCGGGACGGGCGGCGATGGAGATCGAGGCCCGGCGCCAGCACGAGGAGGGCGTCAAGACCGACCTCTTCAAGCTGATGGAGAAGCACGAGAAAGACCGCCTCACCAGCGGCATCTGGCAGCGCGCCCTCGACCACGGCGACCATCTCGCCGAGAAGCTGATCGACCGCGCGATCGAGGCGCTCGGCACCGGGATCGCCTCGGCGGTCAACCTGCTTGACCCCGAAGCCGTGATCATCGGCGGCGGCCTCGGCGTCCGCTTCGGCGACCGCTACATGGACGCGCTGACGAAAGAGCTGGGCAAGCACCTCTTCCTCGACGAACGCCCGCCCGCGGTTCGGGTCGCTTCGCTCGGCGACCTCGGCGGCGCGATAGGCGCCTCGCTTCTCTTCGCCCGCTAGCGAGGCCGAGTGACCGGCGCGGATACGGCACCTCTCCGGCGTCCCGCGTAGCGCTGCTACGCGGGAGCCGTATCGTCACCGTCCCGCTTGGTCATCGGCCTCGCTAGTTCTAGACGCGGCCCTCGGCCTGGCGCTGCTGTCGAGCGAGGGCGTCGACGATCACGGCCAGCAGCAGGACGCCGCCGGTGACCATGAACTTGACCGCCGAGGAGAGGGCGAGCAGGTCCATCCCGTTGGAGATCGAGCCGATCACGAGGGCGCCAAGCAGGGCGGTCCAGACCGATCCGCGGCCGCCGAAGAGGCTGGTCCCGGCGATCACCGGGCCGGCGATCGCCAGCAGCAGGAGTTCGCTGCCGCCGGAGTTCTGATTGACGGCCAGCAGCCGCGAGGCAGCCATGATGCCGCCAATCGCCGCCATCGTGCCGGCAATAGAGAAGACCGCCACCCGCACTCCGTTGACGCGGATGCCTGCCCGGCGAGCGGCCTCGGCGTTGCCGCCGACAGCGAAGACATGGCGGCCAAAGGTCGTCCGCTTGACGACGAACTCCATCCCGACCACGAAGGCGAGCAGGATCAGCAGGGCAAGTGGCACGCCGCGGTCGGAGTTGAGGATCGCGACGGCGACGACCGTCACCGCGGTGACGGCGACGAAGCGAATCACCTGGGCCGCGGGGCTCTGCCCGGCCAGGCCGGCGGCGACCCGGCGGCGATGACCGAGGATGAGCACCGCGGCGTAGGCGCCGATCGCGACCGCGGCCAGGATCCAGCCGACCGCGCCCGAGTAGAAGGTGTTGGCAAGGCCGGTGATCTTGGGGTCGGTGAGGTTGATCGACCCGGTTGAGCCCAGCACCTGCAGCAGAGCCCCCTGCCAGGCAAGCAGGCCCGCCAGGGTGACGACGAACGAGGGCACGACGAAGCGACTGAAGAGCGAGCCCTGAAGGAAGCCGATCGCGGCGCCGACGAGGACCGCGGCGGCGATCGCCAGATAGGGGCTCCATTCGTGCTGGACGTTGAGCACCGCCATCACCGCGGCGGCGAGACCGCTGACGGCGCCGACCGAGAGGTCGATCTCGCCAAGCAGCAGCACGTAGACGACCCCGATCGAGATCAGACCGGTCGCGGTGATCTGCAGCATCAGGTTGGTCAGGTTCTGGGCTGAGAGGAAGCGGTCGTTCTCGAACTGGAAGATCGCCCAGATCAACGCCAGCCCGATCACGACCCGCAGCGAGGCGAGGTCGCCCTGGATCAGGCGGCGCATCGTCTCCGCGGAACGCGGCCTCGACTCGTCGGCCTCGCGATTCGCCGCGACCGAGACCGCCTCGGCCTTCTCACTCATCGTCTTTCGCCTCCTTCCCGCCTTCGCCACTGGCGCCAGTGATCGCCGAGACCACGTGCTCCTCGGTGGTCGACTCGGCCTTGAAATCCCCAGCGGCACGTCCCAGTCGCAGGACCACGATCCGGTCGGCGACCTCGAAGACGTCGACGAGGTTGTGGCTGATCACGACAACTCCCAGCCCCCGCTCTTTGAGGCGGCGGATCAGCTCCAGGACCTGAGCGGTCTGCGGCACCCCGAGCGCAGCGGTCGGCTCGTCGAGGAGGACGACCTTGGGCTCGCCCAGCAGCGAACGGGCCACGGCGACCTGCTGGCGCTGGCCGCCGGAGAGGGTCCCGACCTCGCTGCGCAGGCTCGGGATCGTCACCGCCAGGCTCGAAAGCAGCTCGCCCGCACGATGCTCCATACGCGCCTCGTCGAGCTGCCGGGAAAGTTTTCCGGGACCCGGCGAGACCTCCTCTTTGCCGAGGAAGACGTTGGCGACCACGTCGAGGTTGTCGCAGAGGGCGAGGTCCTGGTAGACGGTCGCGATCCCGAGGGCGGTCGCGTCCTGTGGCCTCGAGATCGTCACCCGCTCACCCGCGAAGCGCACCTCGCCGGTATCAGCCGAGTGGATGCCGGCGATCGTCTTCACCAGGGTCGACTTGCCGGCTCCGTTATCGCCGACCAGGCCGACGACCTCGCCCTCACTGACGGCGAAGTCGACCCGGTCCAATGCCTGGACCGGGCCGAATCTCTTGCTGACTTTCTCCAGCTCCAGAAGTGGAGTGCCGGAGGTCATCTCACCCCGAGATTCCTGCTTCTTTGCACGCAGTCGCGTAAGCGCTGGTGCAGAGTTCACTCGCGGTGACGAAACCGTCGGCGACCACCGTGCTCTTGACGTTGCCTTTGGTCACGGCAATCGGCTTCAGCAGGACGGAGGGCACTTCGGTCTTACCGTTGTTGACTTCTTCTGTGATTTCGCCCTTCGGCACTTCCTTGCCTTCGGCCAGGGCAACGGCGATTTCCGCGCTGATCTTGGCCTCAGGTTCGATTTCCTTGTAGACCGTCATGTACTGCTGACCGGCGAGAATCCGCTGCAACCCGGCAACGGTGGCGTCCTGCCCGGTGACGGGCTTTTCGGCCGGGTCGATTCCGGCGCCCTTCATTGCCGCAATCGCGCCGCCGCCGGTGTCGTCGTTGGCGGCGTAGATGCCGGCAAACCCGTTGTTGCCGAGGGCAGTGATCGCCTGCTGCGCCTCGCGCTGGGCGTTTTCGGCAGACCAGCCGGGGGTGTCGTATTCCTTGGCGATCTGGATGCCGGCCGCTTCGAACCCATTGTGTGCGCCTTCTTTGAAGAGAGCCGCGTTGGGGTCGGCCGGGTCACCGTTGATCATGATGATCGGGCCGCTGGCGCTGCCGTCTTCTTTCAGTTTCTTCGCCAGCGTTTCAGCCTGGAGTTCGCCGACTTTGACGTTGTCGAAGGAGACGTAGGCGTCGATTTCGCCGTTTTCGATCAGGCGGTCATAGCTCAGCACCGGCACGCCCTGGGCCTTTGCCTTTTCGGCGATCGCCGCCGCCGATTTGGAGTCCATCGGATCGACGACGAGGACGTCGGCCCCCTGGGTCAGCGCCGCTTCAGCCTGGCTCTGCTGTTTTTCCGCGTCGCCACCGGCGTTGCTGTAGATGACTTCGCATTCTTCGCATACTTCTTCCACAGCCTTTTCGAAGTCTGGGCGGTCGTTGGTTTCGTAGCGAGGCGTCTCGTTTTCGGGCAGCAAGAGGGCGATCGTGGGCCCACCGCTACCTCCACTCGATCCGCAACCCGCGGCGATCAGGACAATCGCGATCAGGGCACCGGTTGCGATCGCAACTCGCTTCAACAACGCAGAATTGGACATCTACTCCTCCTTTGTCTGAGGTGTCGATACCCGCCACGCCGCGATTTATTCCTGCAGAAAGGACAAACCTCAGGCCCGCCCTTGGCCTCGACGTCCGTCAGCCGCGCTAGCTGTAGATGCCAGTCACGTTGTTCCGGCTCAGCTCCCGCAGCCGCGCAATGGGCGGCCGGTGACCGAGGGCGCCGTGTCGTCGCCTGAAGTTGTAGCGCTCGACCCAGCCCGAGAGGGCCGTGGCCCTCTCGGCTGA